>DASUCP010000306.1:0-3156 GCA_036275975.1 Sphingomicrobium sp. | reverse complement strand
ACAGTCGCGCATCTTCCGGGGGAGAATCGCGGCTGATCCGCGTCGCGTACGGCAAGGACGCGATCTACACGCGCATGGCCCGGGATTCGCTGCCGGAGTGGAAGGCACTCAGCGCGAGAACCGGCCTGCCGATCTTCATTCCTGCCGGCGTGTTGTTCTTCTTTCCCGGCGAACAGCCCTACGTTCGTGACACGATCACGGTGCATGAGCAGCTTGGCCTGACGACGGAAGTCCTGGGCCAGCGGGACATGGCGCGGCGCTTCCCAATGATCGACTTCGACGGGGTTGCCGTCGGATTGCTCGAGCCGGGTTTCGGCGCGTTAATGGCGAGACGCGCGGTGTTGACGGTGGTCGATGAGTTCGTCCGCGCCGGGGGCGCTTACGTACAGGGCAGCGCCATACCTCCCAAAGTCTCGGCAACGAACCTCGATCAGGTGCAGCTTTCCTCCGGTGAGCGCACTCCGGCGGACTTCTTCGTATTCGCCGCCGGCCCTTGGCTCCCCAAGCTCTTTCCCGACGTGATCGGCGAGCGGATTCTCCCGACACGGCAGGAGATTTTCTTTTTCGCGGCTCCCGCGGGCGATCCGCGCTTCTTGCCCGGGGCAATGCCATGCTGGGCCGACCTCAACGCTGGCGACATGTATTACGGCCTACCCGACATCGAGGGCCGCGGCGTCAAGTTCGCTCATGACGTCCACGGTCCGGTCATCGATCCGGACACACAGGATCGCCGACCGAGTGACGGCGCGCTACGAGAGATCATCGAATATCGCGACCGCCGATTCCCGCTCCTGAGGGGCGCGCCGCTCACGGAAACCCGTGTTTGCCAATACGAGAACAGCTCGAACGGCGATTTCCTGATCGACTTCCACCCGCAGCTCGAGAATGTGCTGCTGGTAGGCGGCGGCTCGGGGCACGGATTCAAGCACGGGCCCGAGGTGGGCCGCTATGCTGTCGGGCGATTGTCTCGCTCAGTCGAGGAAGAGCCGCGCTTCAGCCTCGCTTCCAAGAGCGAAAGCCATCTCCGTTCGGTCTATTAGTCCGGCTTCTTAGCCACTCCGACAAGCGCGGGCCTCAGCAGCCGGTCCTTCATGGTGTAGCCCGGCTGCATTTCCTCGACGATCGTGCCGGGCTCGGCATCGGCACTCGGGATTTCGATCATCGCCTGGTGACGGTGCGGGTCGAGCGCTTCGCCAACCGACTTCACGCGCTGGATTCCGTGCCGCTGGAACACGGCCTCCAGCTCGCGCGAGGTGGCTTCGATGCCGGCGAGGAACTGGCTGGCGGTCTTGTCGGCGCGAAGGTCCTCGCCGACCGCGGCCAACGCGCGGTCGAGATGGTCCTTGATCGCCAGCATGTCGCGAGCAAAGCCCGCCGCGGCATAGCTCGTCGCCTGCTGAAGCTCCTGCTCCAGCCGCCGGCGCACGTTTTGCGCCTCCGCAGCCGCATAGAGCGCCTTCGAATTGGCTTCCTCGAGCTGCCGTTCGAGCTGGGCGACGTGATCGTGCTCGGCCACCTCGGGCGACCCCTCCGCCGTCTCCCTGCGCAGCTCCTCGGCGTCGTCGTGCAGCTGCTCTTCGTCCTTCGCGTCAATCATGCCATCAATCTCGTGAGTGCTTTCGCCGTGAAATCCACCATGGGGACCACGCGGGCATAGTTCAACCGCGTTGGCCCGATGACGCCGACAACGCCGACCACCTCGCCCTGGCTCCCGCGATAGGGCGCGGCGATCACGGATGAGCCCGATAAAGCGAACATCCGGTTCTCCGAGCCGATGAAGATACGGCAGCCCGGAGCATCGCGGGCGCTCTCGAGGAGCTGGACGATTTCCTGTGCTTCCTCGAGCTCGTCGAGAAGCTTGCGAACGCGATCGAGGTCTTCAGCGGCATTTTCGTCGATGAGGTTCGCATGGCCGCGGACGATCAGCACCGGGCGCCGGGCATGATCCTGGCTCCACGCCGCAAGGCCCGACGCAACCAGTTCGGCCGCGGCAGCATCGATAGCCTCCTTGCGGTCGCGGATTTCGGTGCGGAGGCGGGCTTCGGCCTCGGTCAGCGTGAGGCCAGCAAGGCGGGCGTTGATGAAATTGCTGACTTCGGTGAGCGCCGCGGCGTTCGTTCCGGCCCCAAGCGAAACGATCCGGTTTTCGACGCTTCCATCCGCGCCGACCAGCACTGCGAGTGCCCGATCAGGATTCAACGGCACGAAGTTCAGCTGCTTGAGGACCAGCTCGCGCTTGGGCGCCAGCACCAGGCCCGCCGCCTGACTGAGGCCCGACAGCGCCGCGGAAGCCGCGGCAAGCGCATCTTCGATCGGCTGGTCGCGCACGATCTGCCGCTCGATCTCGCGTCGCTCGCGCGGATCAGGAGTAGCCGCCTGCATGATACCGTCGACGAAGAGCCTTAGGCCGCTGTCGGTCGGGATTCGCCCCGCGGACGTGTGCGGATGGGTGAGCAATCCCCGCTCCTCCAGCTCCTGCATCACGCCGCGTATCGACGCTGGAGAGAGGCTGATCGAGCCCGCCAGCGCCTTCGAGCCGATCGGCAGTCCGCGGTCGAGATAGCTCTCGACCACGAGTCCGAAGATCTCGCGCATGCGGTCGGTCAGCTCGCCGATCGGCTGGGTCATGCGCATCCATCTAGGATTGCGGGGATTGCCGGTCTAGGGAGCCGCTGCACCCAATATCAGGGACAAGGAGTCTTGAATGCGGCCGTCCGGACGCTCCCCCGACCAGATGCGTGAATTGAAATTCGAGCCTGGCTTTACCCGGCACGCCGAAGGCTCGTGCCTCGTCAGCTTCGGCGATACACGCGTGCTGTGCACCGCGAGCGTCGAGGACAAGGTCCCGCCATTCCTCCGCGGCAAGGCCCAGGGCTGGGTCACGGCGGAATATGGAATGCTGCCGAGGGCGACGCACACTCGCGGCAACCGCGAGGCGGCCCGCGGGAAGCAATCGGGCCGGACGCAGGAGATCCAGCGGCTGATCGGCCGCTCGCTTCGGGCCGTCGTCGAGCTTCCGAAGCTCGGAGAGCGGCAGGTGATCGTCGATTGCGACGTGATCCAGGCTGACGGGGGAACCCGGACGGCGTCCATCTCGGGCGGCTGGGTCGCGCTTCGCATCGCCGTCGACAAGCTGTTGGAAGTTAAGGCAATTCC
>DASUCP010000305.1:0-3615 GCA_036275975.1 Sphingomicrobium sp. | reverse complement strand
GGCTTGCTGTACTGGAGCGCGTGGCCCAGCACCCAGTCGCGGCGAGCGCAGTGGAGCTGGCGGCGCGTAGCGTTCGGATCAGTGTAAAGCCGCCGCTGGAACTCGACGTCGCCCTGGCGTGCCTCAAGCGCTAGCTCGCTCACTTTCTGCTCCTCCCGCGCGCGACGCAGGGCCGCTGCTTCCCCGATTGGCGACAAGGAGTAGGCGAGATTTGGTTAACAGCTTGTAATCCAATGGCCTCGCACATGGACAATCGGACCGATGCCGTTAGGACGCGCGCGGGCAACGGTTACAGGCATGTGACATATGGGGGTTGAGCAGGGTTCGGCGATCGACGCCGCGCGTGACGCGCGCCCGTGGTGGGAATCGCGGCTGTGCCTCGTGCTCATCGTGCTCGCGACGATGGCCCCGCTGCTCTACCCGCCGATCCCGCCGCTGGTGGACCTGTTCGGCCACATGGGGCGCTACCGGGTCGAGCTGGATCTCCACCACTCACCTTGGCTGCAGCAATATTACAATTACCACTGGGCTTTGATCGGCAACCTCGGCGTCGACCTGTTGGTGATCCCGCTCGGCAAGGTGCTCGGACTCGAACCGGCAGTGAAGCTTATTGTCCTCGCGATCCCGCCGCTGACCGCGATCGGCTTCCTGTGGGTGGCGAGCGAGGTCCACGGGCGAATCCCGCCCACGGCCTTCTTCGCCCTACCGTTCATCTACGGCTATCCGTTCCTCTTCGGCTTCGTGAACTTCACGCTGTCGGTGGCGCTCGCCTTCCTCGCGTTCGGCCTGTGGCTGAGACTCGGGCGGCTCGACCGCACGGTCATTCGAGAATGGCTGTTCGTTCCGATCTCGCTCGTCGTCTTCTTCTGCCACACCTACGGCTGGGGCTTGCTCGGACTCTTGTGTTTTTCCGCCGACGCCGTGCGTCTTCACGACCGCGGACGCACTTGGTGGCGCGCGGGGCTCGAAGCGGCGCTGCGTACATCGGTGATGGCGCTGCCAATCATCATCACGCTCGTGTGGCGGAGCGAAACCCACGGCGGGCAGACGATCGACTGGTTCAACTGGAAGGTGAAATGGCGCTGGATCTATTCGGCGCTTCGCGACCGCTGGAAGTGGTTCGACATCGCGTCGCTCGCGGCCGCGACCTTGGTGTTCCTTTACGCGATCGCCAACCGCATTTTCGGGCACACGCTGTCGCTCTCGCGCAACCTCGCGTTTTCAGCGATCGTGCTCGCGATTTCCTTCGCGATCATTCCGCGCATCGTGTTCGGCTCCGCCTATGCCGACATGCGGCTGGTTCCGTACCTCATGGCGGTGGGATTGCTCGCGATCCGCTTCCGCAACTTCCCGCGGGGCACGACAGCGCAGGTGCTGGCGGTGCTCGGCTTGCTGTTCTTCGCGACCCGGACGGCGGCGAACACGATCAGCCTCGGGATGGCCGCGGCAGACCAGCAGGCCAAGCTCAAGGCGATCGATCAAATGCCGCAAGGTGCGAGGGTTATCACCCTGACCGGCATGACCTGCGCCGAATATTGGCCGCTTCTGCGCAACAGCCATTTGGGCGCGATGGTGATTGTTCGTCGCGAGGGCTTCTCGAACGACCAGTGGCTGATGGAAGGCCTGAACCTGCTCGACCTCAAATATACCGCGGCAGGCTATTTCGCCGCCGACCCGTCACAGCTCGTCCGTCCGAACAATTGCCGCGATCCACTGCACCGGACGATCGACGAATCCCTGGCCGCCCTGCCGCGCAACGACTTCGATTATGTGTGGCTGATCGACGTGCCGCCCTATGACGAGAGCCTCGTCGCCTCGATCCAGCCGGTCTGGCGCGGACCCGGCTCGGTCCTCTATCGTCTGCACTGATGCTGTCGATCGTCGTCCCGTGCTTCAATGAGGAAGCCTGCCTCGCCGAGCTGCACCAGCGGCTGAGCGGTGCTGCGCAGTCTGCCCTTGGCGACGATTATGAGATCGTGCTGGTCAACGACGGCTCGCGCGATGACAGCTGGGCGATCATGCGCGCGATGGCCGAAAGGGACCGGCACATCGTGGCCGTGAACCTGTCGCGCAACCACGGTCACCAGCTCGCGCTCACCGCAGGCCTCGATCTTAGCAGCGGTGACAGGGTCCTGATCATCGATGCCGATCTCCAGGACCCGCCGGAGCTGCTGCCGGAGATGCTGCGCACAATGGATGCTGCTCGGGCGGACGTGGTTTACGGCGTGCGCAAGACGCGGCGCGGCGACACGGCGTTCAAGCGCGCGACGGCTCATGGTTTCTACCGCCTGCTGTCGCGCGCGACCGAGGTCGACATCCCCCTCGACACCGGCGACTTCCGGCTGATGAGCCGCCGCGCGCTCGACGCCCTGTTGGCCATGCCGGAGCAGGCGCGCTTCATTCGCGGTATGGTTGCCTGGATCGGATTCAAGCAGGTCCCTTTCGCCTATGACCGGCAGGAGCGCTTCGCCGGCGAGACCAAATATCCGCTGCGGAAGATGATGCGGTTCGCGCTGGACGCGCTGACCGGCTTCTCGTCGGCGCCGCTGAAGCTCGCCAGCCACGCGGGCTTCGCGCTCTCGATCGGCTCGCTGCTGCTGATCCTGTACATCGCTTATTCGTGGGCGAGCGGCCGAAGCATCCAGGGCTGGACCTCCTTGATGCTGGTGGTGGTGGTGCTGGGCGCTGTGCAGATGTTCGTCCTCGCGCTGATGGGCGAGTATATCGGCCGTCTCTACAACGAGGCGAAGCACCGGCCGCTGTACATCGTTCAGGAGGTCGCCGGCGGCCGCGGCGCGCGGGACGCGAAGCTCGGCTATATCGCCGATGCTACCGCGAACAGCGACAGGCCCGGCGGGAACGGTAAGCGCCCGACCAGGTGACGTTCCGAGGCGAAGACCGCTTCGAGTGCGCTGTTGAGCGGCGCCGGCGGAAGCGCCAGGTCGGCATCCTCGTTGCCGCGAAGCTTCGAGGCCATGCGCTGCGCGACGGCGACGGGGAAGAGCAGGCTGTTGAAATAGCCGACCTTTCGCAGCTTTAGCGGCGACCCGTCGATCAGTCGCTTGAGGCTGCCCTTGGAATAGCGCCGCTTGTGGTGGTTGAGGACGTCGTGCGACGACCACATCCATTGGTGCGCGGGTACCGTCATCAGCAGCGTTCCGCCGGGCTTCAGCTTCTTCGCGATCGACTCCAGTGCGCCGCGGTCGTCCTGGATGTGCTCGATCACATCGAACGCGCCGATGAGATCGTAGTGGCGGTCGGGAACACCATCGAGCTCGGGTAGCGGCGCGTTCATGACCGGCCGGCCGAGGCGCCGCGCAGCAATTGCGCGTGCTTGGTCGTCGAGCTCAACGGCATCGACCGTTCCGAACTCCCCCAGCATCGGCAGGTTATGACCGCTGCCGCATCCGACATCGAGCACGACAGCGTTGGGCGGAAGGTGAACTTCGCGCCGGATCAGCGCGGCAAGGATGTGGCGGCGCGCGCGGTACCACCAGTGCTTGCCGTCGAACTCCTCCATATGCTGATAGATGACGCGTTCCATCAGCGGAAAACCCAGTAGCGGTTCAGTACGAAGGTGATCGCCGGAGTGACGAAGACGATCGGAAGAAGCGG
>DASUCP010000304.1:0-10032 GCA_036275975.1 Sphingomicrobium sp. | reverse complement strand
ATAAGACGGCAGGCGCGTGATCTCGTCGAACAGCTCGGACCCGCGACGATCGTAGAGCCAGCGTGCCGGAATCGCGGGAATCGGAGCGGAAAGGCCTGCGAGCACGTCGTCGCGAAACGCCTTGGTTTGAGAATCAAGCGTTGCGAGCAAGGCGGACTCCCGTGAATTGCCAGCGTGCCGCCGGGGGGAAGAAGTTTCGGTACGAGGCGCGGCTGTGCCCGCGCGGCGTGGCGCAGCTTGCGCCTTTCAGGACGAATTGGCCGCACATGAACTTGCCGTTGTACTCGCCGACCGCGCCTTCCGCGGGTGCGAAGCCGGGGTAGGCGGCGAACGCGCTCTGCGTCCATTCCCAAACGTCGCTGAACATACCGCCGCCAGGGCGAGGAACGGCTGCGCCTGCATGATCGAGCTGGTTGCCGAGGTGCGGGTCGGCGGATGCCGCAAAATCCTCCCACTCGGCTTCGGTCGGAAGCCGCGCTCCCGCCCAGCGGGCGAATGCATCGCCCTCGAAGTATGAAACGTGCGCGACGGGCGCCGACCAGTCGAACTCTCGGCGGCCGGCCAGCGTGAACTCGGTCCCGTCGTCGCGCCAGTAAAGCGGCGCGGCAATTCTTTCGCGCTGCACCCAGTCCCACCCTTCGGAGAGCCACAGCGTCGGGGTGCGGTAGCCGCCATCGCCGATGAATTCGCGCCATTCCTTATTGGTCACGCGGCGGTTCGCGAGCTCGTGGCCCGAGAGGAACACCCGGTGCCGCGGCCGCTCGGCGTCGAAGGCGAAACGCTCGCCTGGCGCTCCAATCTCGACGATGCCCTCGCGACCGCGATGGAAGGTCAGCGGCTCGGCTGCAAAGCACACGGCCGGCGGAAGCTCGGCGTAAGCGCATTCGAGCGGGTTCTCGGCGAAGGTCGCGAGGATGTCGGTGAGGAACAGCTCCTGATGCTGCTGCTCGTGATTGATGCCGAGCTCGATCAGTTGCAGCGCCGGCGGCGGGAGCGACGACAACGCACGTTCGAGCGCCTCGTCCACGTGAGCGCGGTAGGCACGAACTTCGTCCAGCGAAGGACGGCTGAGCATTCCCCGGCGCGGCCGGGCATGTCGCGGCCCTTCCGCCTCGTAATAGCTGTTGAACAGGAAGGCGTAGCGCTCGTCGAAGGGCGTGTAACCGAATACATGGTCGCGCAGCACGAAGGTTTCGAAAAACCAGGTCGTGTGCGCGAGGTGCCACTTGGCCGGAGAGGCGTCGGGGAAGGGCTGGATCGTCGCGTCGGCATCGGACAGCGGCGCGGCAAGGTCGAGCGTCAGCTTTCTCGTCGCGAACAGGCGAGTGGAGAGGGCTTCGGCGGCCTGGTGAAGTACTTGGGTCGCCATGGGGACGGCCCCCTTAGAGGAAAACGGCCGTTTTGTCGCCTAAGCTACGTCCGCGTAGCGCCCGGTTGCCACAGCACGTCGCCTTGTTCCTTCGCCGCAAGCGTGCGGGCGAGCACGAAGAGGTGGTCTGAAAGGCGATTGAGATACGCCCGGGCAAGCGGATTGAGCGGCACATGGCGCGACGCCGCGACCGTGCTCCGCTCCGCTCGGCGGACGATCGCGCGGGCAAGGTGGAGGTGTGCGGCGCCGACGCTGCCGCCGGGCAGGATGAAGCTCCGCAGCGGCTCCAGGCTCCCATTCATCCGATCGATCTCGCCCTCGAGGCGGTCGATCTGCGGCTGGATGACCCGCAGCGCCATTTCGGACGGCGAGAAATCTTCCGCGGGGGTGGCGATGTCGGCGCCCAGGTCGAACAGCTCGTTCTGGATTGCCTTCAGCACCTTTCGCGCAGCTTCGTCGTCGATGTGGAGGAGCGCGACGCCGATCGCGCTGTTAGCCTCGTCGACATCGCCTATCGCCTGCGCAAGCGGATGCTCTTTCGCGATGCGCGAACCGTCGGCGAGGCCCATCTCGCCGCCATCGCCCGTGCGCGTGTAGATCTTGTTGAGCTTGACCAGGGCCAGCCGCCTAGTGCTGCGATCCCGCAAGGAACAGAATCAGGACGACGATAACGATCGCGACGGCCTGGAACAGGACCCGACGCCGCATCCAGGTCTGCGACTGCTCGCCGGTCACATCCTTGCCCGAGGCCATGGCCATGACACCGCGGACGAGCACGTAGACGACGCCCGCCATCGCCAGCAGAAGGAGGATGAGCAGAAAGATGCGCATGGCCGCGCCTTAAGCCGACGCGAAAGCGAAACCAAGCGGAAGCTTGCCAGCGAGCAGGTCGGCGGCGAGCGCTCGCCCATCGACGCCCACTTCCCGCATGGCGGCGAGCGTCGGTGCCAGATCGCGCTTGGCGAGACGTCGTCCGTCCGCGTGAGTGACAAGCTGGTGATGGAGATAGGTTGGCTCAGCCAGTCCGAGAAGACGCTGGAGCAATCGCTGGATCGGCGTCGACCTGCGCAGGTCGGCGCCGCGGGTGATGAGGGTCACTCCGGTCGCGGCATCGTCGACAACGCAGGCCAGGTGATAAGCGGCGGGTGTGTCCTTGCGCGCAAGGATCACGTCTTCGAAATCCTCGGGGCCAGTCGTGAAGGGATTGCCGTCCCACTCGGTCCAGGACGGAAAGCCGGCGATATCCAGCGCTTTCACGGAATCCAGCCGCCAGCAGTGCGGAGTTGAGGCACGGCGTTCCGGATCGTCGGGAAGCGCTCGGCAGGTGCCTGGATAATGTGCGGTCTTGCCATGCGGCGCCTCGAGCGCGGCGGCGATGTCGGCTCGCGTGCAGAAGCAGGCGTAGGCGAGACCCTGCGACTTCAGCTCGTCCAACGCGGCCTCATATTCAATGCTCCGCTGCGATTGGACGAGCACCGGTTGGTCCCAATCGACATTGAGCCAAAGCAAGTCCTCGTAGATCCCATCGACGAACTCGGGCCGGCTGCGCGTCTGGTCGAGGTCCTCGATCCGGAGCAGGAATCGCCCGCCATTCTCCTTCGCGGCGGCGCGGCCGAGCACCGCGCTATAGGCGTGTCCGAGATGCAACCGTCCCGTCGGAGAAGGCGCGAAGCGCGTAATGTTCACGGGCCGCCCCCTTGACGCAGACTCTTCAATCTTCGATTCATTGCACTGTCACATCGGGTTGGCATCCGGTGGACGACAAGGGAAGACGGGCCGTGCAAGCCCTCTCCTCCTTGCGTGCGACGAGGCCGGAGAGCTGCAAGTTCGGACCGAACCGAACGAAAGGCTTGTGTCGCTCGCATGTATCATCCTGAGCTGATCCGCCATCCCGAGAGCTGCCCGGCGCTGGTGCTCAACGCCGATTATACCCCGCTGTCTTATTATCCGCTGTCCCTGTGGCCATGGCAGACGGCGATCAAGGCGATGTTCCTCGAGCGGGTCGACGTGGTCGCCCATTACGACCGGGAAGTGCACTCTCCCAGCATCGCGCTCAAGCTTCCGAGCGTGATTGCGCTTCGTGAATATGTGCACCCCAATGAATATCCGGCGTTCACGCGGTTTAACCTGTTCCTCCGCGACAAATTCCGCTGCGTTTATTGCGGCTCGGCGAGGGAGCTGACGTTCGACCACGTGGTGCCGCGCGCGCAAGGCGGACGAACGACGTGGGAGAATGTCGCCACGGCCTGCGCTCCGTGCAACCTCAGGAAGGGCGGCCGCCGGCCGAGCGAAGCCCACATGCATCCGCATCGCGAGCCGATCCGCCCGACGACGTGGCAGCTGCAGGAACATGGCCGCGCATTTCCGCCCAACTATCTCCACGATAGCTGGCGCGATTATCTCTACTGGGACGTCGAACTGGAGCCGTAGTCTGGCGGACGAAAGCTCAGTCTTTCCGCATGCCGAGCGAGTCCACGGCCCAAGCATCATAGAGCTCGATTTGGCGTCGATAAGACGCCTGCAGCTTATCGAGCCGCGCTTGCAGTGCAGCGCGATGCACATCGTTTAGAGTCCCGCCGTCGGCCCGGCGAAGAGCCAGCCCTTCCTCACGGAGCGCTTTCAACTGTGCAGAATGGTGGAGGATGATCACGCTCATGATCTCGGGCGCGGGCGCGCCCATGTAGGGAGCGGCAGGCATCGAAGTGGGAAAGCCACCGGATGGATGGGCCGCGGTTGCACCCATGGCGATCGCGACCGCGGCAAACAGCATCGAGCGAATGACCCGTGAACCGCTCCTGCCCGGCAGGGCTGGCCTTCTACGCCCCTGGGGAACGGATTTCCACACGGCATTCTGCCTGCTTATGCTGCTGTTAACCATTTCCGTTCACATTGGCTTGCATGGAGAAATACGCGAGCCTTTCCTCGGACCCGAACGCGATCGAGGAGCGGCCGCGCATCCTGGTTGTCGACCCAAGTAAGCGAAACCTTGCCGTCATCGCGCGGCGGCTGTGGGAGGCCGGGTTTCGCGTGGCAACCGCCGAGCGCGCCGAACATGCGATCGCCGAGCTTCACCTCGCTCACGTCGATTTGATGCTCGCCGAACTGGACATGCCGGCGACCGACGGAGCGGAGCTCACGCGGCTGGTGCGGGACGAGATTATGTGGCGCGACCTGCCGATCATGCTGATCACCGGCCGGTCCGAGCCCACGGGTGTCGTGCGGGCTTACGAAGCCGGCGCTGACGACGTGGTCGTCAAGCCTTTCCACTTCGAGGTGCTGTTCGCGCGGATCGAACGGCGGCTGTCGTGGGCTCGCTCTTTGCAGCAACTGCGCGACGACAATGCGACGCTCGATGCCCGTGTCGTCGAACGCGCGATCCAGCTCGGCGAATTGCGCGAACAGCTCGCTAACGCGGGCCGATAAATTCCTCGATTGCCGGAGCGACATCCGGCCGAGCACGCGCCACTGCGATGTTGGCGATCACGAACCCTGCGGCGCTCCCGCAATCGTAGCGTTCACCCTCGAACCGGTAGGCGTGGAGCGGCTGCTTGCCGCCGAGCTTGGCAATCGCATCCGTCAGCTGGATCTCGCCGCCCGCACCTTTCTCCTGCGCGTCAAGCGCATGCATCACCTCGGGCTGCAGGATGTAGCGGCCGGGGAGCATCAGGTTCGAGGGCGCGGTGCCTGGCGCGGGCTTTTCGACCATGCCGCGGATCTCCGTCAGCCGGCCGTCAGTCGTCCCGGGGTCGATCACGCCATATTTGTGGGTTTCGCTGTCGGGCACTTCCAGGGCGGCGACGAGGTTGCCGCCGACCTTGTCGTAAGCCTCGACCAACTGCGCGAGGCAATTGGGCTTGCCGACCATCAGCTCGTCGGGGAGCAGGACCGCGAATGGCTCGTCACCGACGATATGGCGCGCGCACCATACCGCATGCCCCAACCCGAGAGGCTGCTGCTGGCGGACGCTCACCACCTCGCCGAAATCCGAACGCGACGAGTCCAGCGCGTCGAGCTTCTTGCCGCGCTCGCGCATCGTCGCTTCGAGCTCGAAGGCATGGTCGAAATAATCGTCGAGCGCCGCCTTGCCGCGGCCGGTGACGAAGATCAGCTGTTCGATCCCCGCCTCGCGCGCTTCGTCCACGGCGTACTGGATCAGCGGCCGGTCGACGATCGTGATCAGCTCCTTGGGGATGCTCTTGGTCGCCGGGAGCAATCGGGTGCCGAGGCCGGCGACGGGAAACACCGCCTTGCGGACGCGAGAAGCCATGAAGCGTCAGTCTCCGGGAGTGGACGGGCCAGTCTCGTTGGAGACGGGCTGCGGGTTGCCGCCGGCGGGGAGGGTCGGGGCCGAGCCGCCGGTCGGCGGCGGGAGGTCGAACGGATCGTCCTGCCGCGGCTGCGAGCGCTTGATCAGTTCGTCGACGCGGTCGGGCTTCGCATAAGGCGGAAGCTCCAGCAGCTGATTCGGTGTCGGCGTCGTGCGGGCCATCAGGGGCTTCACTGGCAGCGACTCCCCTTTTGCCGGTTTCAGCTCGGCGACCCGGCCGCAGCTGCCGAGCGCGAGGATGCCGGCGATGAGGACGATCCGCTTGCCGTTCATGCGCTCGACCTAGCGACTCCGCTTGGCTTTCGCCAGCTTGCCGGAGTGAGATGGCAACTCTATCCGCAACCCATGCGATATTCTGTCGTGATTGCCGCCGCCCTCGCGCTCGCGGCCTGCCACCGCTCCGCCGAGCAGCAACCTTCCGCCAACGAGTCAACGACTGCCGCTGCGCCGGAAGCAGGTCCAGTCAAGGGCGTCGACCGTTCGCACAAGGGCAAGCTCGCGCCCGCGGCGACGTTCAACGATCCGGACGGCGCTCCAATGGGCCTCGGCAATTTCACCGGCAAGCCGACACTGGTGAACCTATGGGCGACCTGGTGCGCGCCGTGCGTGAAGGAGCTGCCGACGCTCGACCGGCTCGCTGCGGCCCACAATGGGGATCTCAACGTGGTTGCGGTCAGTCAGGACGATGGCCCGCACGCCTCGGTTGTAGCGTTCCTCCAGGCGAACAAGATCACGAACCTGGACCCATTCCAGGATCCGACGATGGCACTTTCAGGCGCGCTCGGCCCCGACACCGTGCTGCCGACGACGATCCTCTACGACGCGAACGGGAAGGAAGTGTGGCGCTACGTCGGCGATCTCGACTGGACGAGCGCCGAGGCGTCTAAGCTGCTCGCGGAAGGCGGCGTGCAGCCACGAGGTTGAGCACTCGTCCGTCGATCGCGGCGAGGCCAAGAGCAATCAGGGCCAGGCCGGCGAAATCCTGCGGCGCGAGGGTCTCGCCGAGAAAGAGCCCGCCAAGCAGGATGGCGACGGGCGGGACGAGCAGGGTCACGAGCAGAGCATTGGTCGCGCCGGCGCGATCGATCAGCCGGAAGTAAAGCACGTAACCGAGCGCGGTGCATACCAGAGCAAGCGCGGTGATTGCGGCCACAGCGCTGAGCGGCGGCATCGCGTGCTGCCACGGCCGATCCACCAACATCGACAGCGGCAGCATCATCAGCGCGCCTGCGGTCAGCTGTCCGGTCGTCACGCTGAACGGCGAGATGCCCAGCCGCCTGAACCGCCGCGCCAACACCGCAGCGAACGCGTAGCTGAGCGCGGCCGCGACGCAGGCAAGCTCGGCTAGGCCGCTCGTGCCCAGGCTCGTCAGCAGCGAGGGACCGATCATGACCGCTACTCCGCCGAAACCCAGCAGAACGCCGGCGATCTTGCGGGGAGTCATGCGCTCGTCGTGCGTGAAAACATGGGCGACAACCACGCCCCAAATCGGCGTGGTGGCATTGAGGATCGAGGCAAGGCCGCTCGCAATGTGAGTCTGGCTCCATCCGAAAAGGGTGAAGGGCAGAGCGTTGTTGAGGAGCGCGAGCAGGAGGATCGAGCCCCAGACCTTCCGCGGCAGGCTGACGCGTTCGCCCTTGATCATCAGATAGGCCCAGAGGCCGGCGGCGCCGATCGTCACTCGCAGTCCCACATAAGTGAGCGGCGGGACGTGCCGGACAGCGACTCCGATAAAGAAGAAGGCCCCACCCCAGATGACGGCGAGGACTAGCAAGAGGAGCCAGTCGCTCCCATCCATTTGCGTTCGGATCATTGGCGAATGATGGGCGCGTGCGCCATCCGCCGCTTCCGCCGCGTTGCGCTCAAATGTTTTCGGATCGACCGGTTTCATGGCGCGCAACGTGGAGGCGGGGAGCTCTGCGCGCCAACAAATGCTGGAGTCGCGGCAATAAGCTGAGCTTATTAGTCCCGCAGAAGCTCGTTGATGCTCGTCTTCGAACGGGTGCGTTCGTCGACGCGCTTTACGATCACCGCGCAAGCGAGCGCTGGACCACCGTCCTTGCCGGGCAAGGCTCCAGGCACCACCACTGAATAGGCGGGCACTCGCCCGTAGTGGACCTCTCCTGAGGCGCGGTCGACGATCTTCGTCGATGCGCCGAGGAACACGCCCATCGACAGCACCGAACCGCGCTCCACGACCACGCCTTCGGCAACCTCGGAGCGAGCGCCGATGAAACAGTCGTCCTCGATGATCACCGGTCCCGCCTGCAGCGGCTCGAGCACGCCGCCGATGCCGGCCCCACCCGAGATGTGCACGTTCTTGCCGATCTGGGCGCAGCTTCCGACCGTCGCCCAGGTGTCGACCATCGTGCCTTCGCCGACGTAGGCGCCGATGTTCACGAAGCTCGGCATCAACACTGCGCCCGGTCCGATGAAGGCGCCGCGGCGGACGATCGCGCCAGGCACTGCGCGGAACGAAGCCTCGGCGAACTCCTTCTCGCCCCACCCGGCGAACTTCGACGGCACCTTGTCCCACCAGTGAGCACCGCCCGGGCCGCCGGAGATGGCCTCCATCGGGTTCAGCCGGAACGACAGCAGCACGGCCTTCTTGAGCCATTGGTTGACCACCCACTCGCCGTCGCGCTGCTCGGCCACGCGAACCACGCCGGCGTCGAGCATCCCCAGCGCCCAACCGACCACACGGCGAACCTCGCCGTTACTTTCGGGGCTGAGCTTGTCCCGCCCCTCCCAAAGCTTCTCGATGACCGGTTGGAGCTCGTCGTTCATTCAGTCCCCCAGAATTTCCTGAAGCCATTCGCCGACGTCGCCGATGCGCTCGTCAATTACCTCCTCGTCATAATTGTGGTCGCCGCGTTCGGAGCCGTTGTCGACCCAGATCGTGGTCATGCCGAGCGCCTTGGCCGGTGCAAGGTTCTGGACCATGTCGTCGACGAGCAGCGCGTGCGCCGGATCGATGCCGAAGCGCTCGCACAGCAGGGCGTAGCCGTGCGGATCGGGCTTCGGCCGATAGCTGGATGCGTGGATGTCGTGGAGCTCGTCGAAGTGCGTCTCGACGCCGATCTTCTCAAGCACCCTGCGGGCGTATGGCGCATCGCCATTGGTGAAGACGAACCGCCGCCCTGGAAGCTGCGGGAGAAGCTGGGCCAGCCGCTCGTCGCACTGGATCCGCTCGAGGTCGATGTCGTGGACATCGGCAAGAAAGTCGTGCGGGTCGACTCCATGCTCCTTCATCAGGCCGGCCAGAGTCGTCCCGTGGCTGTGGAAATGCTGCTTCTGCACTCGGCGCGCCTCGTCAGGATCGCAGTCCAGGAGCCGCTGGATGTAGGCGCCCATCCGCTCATCGATCAGGTCGAACAGCCCCGTCGACGCGGGATAAAGGCAATTGTCGAGGTCGAAAATCCAATCTCTTATGTGGTCGAAGCGGTCGTCCATAGGGCGGACAGGCCCTAACCCGTTCTGATGCTTAAGCAAATTGAAAGGATTTGATAACCATAAGAGCAGCCGGGAAGCCGTGCGTTTTCAACGGCTTGAGCGGAGGCAATTCGATGAAGAAGCGGCTCTTTGCCACGACTGCTGGCGCGGTCGTTTTGGCGTTCAGTCTGTCGGCCTGCGGCGGAGGCGGCGGCGGAGTCGCGCCCATACCGCCGGCACCTTCGAGTCCAACGCCGACTCCCACGCCCACGCCGACACCAACTCCCACGCCAACGCCCACCCCTACTCCGACTCCCACGCCGACAATCAATTACGACACGGCGGAATACCGCGCGTCGAACTACGCAGTCGCCGCCAACGCGATCGCGGCTTACAACGCGGGTGCCACCGGCAAAGGCGTGAAGGTCGGCATCGTCGACAGCGGCATCAATCCGAACCTCAGCGAGTTCGCGGGACGAATCGATCCCGCCAGCGGCGACGTCGCGGGGACCCGCGGGCTCGGCGACGACGGCGGCCATGGGACCGCCGTGAGCGCCGTCGCGGCTGCGGCGCGCAACAACCAGAACACGCTGGGCGTCGCCTTCGACGCGACCATCGTCAGTGAGCGAGCGGACGACCCAGGCAGTTGCACGACGAAAGACGGCTGCAGCTTCTACGATCCGGCGATCGCCGCCGGCATAGATGCAGCGCGCACTGCTGGCGCACGAGTCATCAATCTTTCACTGGGCGGGTCCACTCCGGGTGCGACCGTGCTTGCCGCAATGCAGCGCGCTGTCAGCGCGGGCATCGTCATTGTGATTGCGGCTGGCAACGACAGCACCGCTAATCCGGATCCGTTCGCGCTCACGCCGGCCGAGCAATTCCCCGGTAACGTGATCATTGC
>DASUCP010000303.1:0-4779 GCA_036275975.1 Sphingomicrobium sp. | reverse complement strand
CATGGTCATCGACACGCTCATCTGGTCCAGCGGGATGCCGTCGAACAGCTGCCGCATGTCGTAGATGGAGTCGATGGCCACGCCCGCCATGCCGACGTCGCCCGCGACGCGCGGGTGGTCCGAGTCGTAGCCGCGGTGGGTGGGCAGGTCGAACGCGATCGACAGGCCCTTCTGCCCGGCAGCGAGGTTGCGCCGGTAGAACGCGTTGGACTCCGTCGCGGTGGAGAAGCCGGCGTACTGCCGGATCGTCCACGGCCGCCCCGCGTACATCGTCGCGTACGGGCCGCGGGTGAACGGCGCGATACCCGGATAGCCACTGTCGATGCCGGCGTCGTCCTCAGGCCCGTAGACGGTTCGGAGTTCGATCCCCTCGAAAGTCTCGCGCGACAGGTACTTGCCTCGCGACTCCTTCTCCGCGAGCTTCTCCCAGTCGGATTTTGACGGCTTATCGGTCACGGGCGCCTGTGTACCCCTGCGGAGGCAGGGGTCCAGCCCCTAAAGAAGAAGAGTCTGGGCTCCTGCCTTCGCAGGAGCACAGTCAATTCAGCACACCTGCTGCACCTCCAAACTCCCCGCCGGCAACGGCCTGCACACCTCTGCCGCAGGCACCGACTCGTCCAGCCACCGCCCGAAGTCGCCCGGCGGAAGCACGACGATCTGCCGATTGTGATACGGCTTCACGTCCGCTCCGGGCTCCGTGGTCAGCATCGTCCATGCCTCCCCCACGCTCGGGTCCGTACGCCACAGCCCCGCGATCCCGAACGTATCCGCGCCGTTCAGCGTAAAGCGCCACTTGTGTTTGCGCTTCGCCTTCGGGTCCTCGGGCTTGGTAAACTCGAAGAAACCGTCGGCGACGATCAGGCAGCGCCCGCTTCCAAACTCGCGCCCGTCGGAGCGGAAGTTGAACACCGGGTTGCCCCCGGGCGCGGGCCAGCTCCACCGCCGCACCACCAGCTCGAACCCGCCGCCCGCCGACGCGCGAACGATCGCGCCGGGATCGGTGATCGCGATCTCGCGCGGCTGCAGGTTCGGGATGCCGTCGGGAAACGTCAGCGGCATCTGCAGGTCGCGGAACAGCCGCGCGACCTCGTCGACCGATTTCGACTGCGTGTAGAGGTTGCACACCTCAGTGCGCCGGCGTTTCCATGATCTCGGTGAGCACTCCGCCCATGTCCTTGGGGTGGACGAAGAAGACGAGCGTCCCGTGCGCGCCGATGCGCGGCTCGCCGAGCACCCGCGCGCCCTTCGCTTCGAACTCAGCCTTGGCGGCGTGGATGTCGGGCACCTCGAAGCAGACGTGATGCTGCCCGCCGAGCGGGTTCTTCTCGAGGAACTTCACGATCGGCGAATTCTCGCCCAGCGGCTCAATCAGCTCGATCTGGCTGTTCGGCGTATCCACGAAGCACACGCGCACGCCCTGCGCGGGAAGATCGAATGGCGCTCCATGCGGCTCCGCGCCGAACATGGCGCGGTAGAGCTCGAGGCTCTTCTCGATCGAAGGCGTCGCCACGCCGACATGATTCAGGCGGCCGAGTTTCATGCGATTCTCCTTTGCCGCGTCATTGCTAGCGCGCGACGCGCGAAGCAATGCGGCTAGTGCGCCACCGTCACTTCCGTCGTCACCGAATTGGAGATGAAGCAAGAGTCGTGCGCGCGGTGGTGGAGGTCGGCGATTTCTCCCTCGTCCGGTGCGGCGCCATGCCAGATCACATTCGGCCTCAACGTCACTCGGCTCATCCACATCCTTCCGTCGACGCGCTTTTCCAGCACGCCCTCGGCTTCGTCATGATAGCTGTCGATCGTCCAGCCATCCCGCCGCGCGAAGTCGATGAAAAACAGCATGTGGCAGCTCGACAGCGAGGCGATGAACGCCTCCTCCGGGTCCACGCCTCCCGCATCCGACCAGGGCGCGGGGACGATGTGCGGACTGGCGCTTGCCGGGACGGTCACTCCGCCGTCGAACTCCCATGTGTGCGCGCGGCTGTATTGGCCCTTGCTGAAGTCGCCATCCCCTATCCGGTTCCAGCGGACTGTCGCGGTGTATCTGCTCATGGCGCCTCGACCTCCTCGATTGGCATCCCAAGCTTCTCGAGCTGCGGGCGGATCTTCGCTGCATCGCCGACGACGATCCAGGTGAAGCCCTTGGGATCGAGCGCCGCGCGCGCCGCCTGGTCGAGCGACGCCGGCGTTTGCGCGCGATAATCAGGGGCGAGCTTCTCGTAATAATCGTCGGGACGCTTCAGCACGTCCATCGACATCATCGCGCTCAGCACCGATCCCGACGTCTCGAACTCGCCCGGTAGCCGGTTAACGCTGTTGGCGACGGTGCGGTCGCGCTCCTCCTGGGTGACACCCTTCGTCGTCAGGAATTCCGTGATGTCCTGGTTGAGCGCGGCGAGCGCATCGGCGGTGCGGTCGGCCTGGACGGGTGCCGAAACCATGTAGGGAACCGCATGCTCGACGACCGAGCTGTCGCCGCTGACTCCGTACGACCACCCCTTGGTCTCGCGCAGGTCCATGTTGAGCCGCGACAGGAAGGTGCCCCCCAGGATGTCGTTGGCGGTGTCGAACGGAACGATGTCGCCTTCCGGATTGAGCGGCAGAAGCTGCCCGCCGACGATGCTCGACTGCGGCGCTCCCGGGCGGTTGACGAGCAGGATCTTGGGGCTTGTCGGTCGCGGCGGCGGAGCAGTGAAATCCTTCACGCCCTTCGGCGCGCCCGCGGGCGGCGCCCAGTGCCCGAACCGTTCGTCGAGAAGCGGCTGCACGTCGGACAGCGGCCGATCCGACACGACGAAGATCTTGACATTGTCGGACCTCAACCAGCGCTGCTCCCACCCGATCAAATCGGCACGGGTGAACTTGGCGATCGCCGCGGGGTCGCCCCCCGACGGGCCGCCGTATGGGTGATTGGCGCCGTAGAGCACGGAGGGAAGCACGCGGAACGCGACCCGCGTCGGATCCTTCTGCGTCTGCGCAATGGCCGTCAGATGCTGCGTGCGCACCCGGTCGATGTCGCCCGGGCGGAACGCGGCGTCCTTCACCGTGTCGGTCAGCAGATCGAGCGACGGCGCGAGGTTCGCGGAAAGCGCGTTCACGGAGACGTACGAGCGATCGCCGGCATTGCCCGCGCTGACATCCGCGCCCAGCCGCTCCTCGGCTTCCGCGAAGGCCTGCGAATCGAGCTTCGACGTGCCCTCGTCGAGCAGGTCCGTGGTCATCGCAGCAAGCCCTCGCTGGTTCGGCGCATCGGCAGCCGTCCCCGCATCGAACGCCAGCGCGACTTGGGTCACGGGAACTGCGGTGCGCTGCACATATTCAAGCGGAATTCCGTTCGACAGCTTGGTGTGCGTAATCGTCGGGAAGTCGAGTGCGGCAAGTTGGCCGACGGCCGGAATCTGGCGGTTGCCTTTCACCGCGCCCTCGCTCTTGTCGGCGTTCTTCGGCGGCTCGACTGCTTTCGCCTCAGTGTAGGCAGGCCGGTCGCCGGGGGACAAAATGATCGTCAGCGCGGGCCTCCGCAGCCATTGCTGCATCTGCGTGCGGACCGCCGCCGGGGTGATTGCCGCATAGGTGGTGAGCGTCTTCTTGTAGAAATCGCTGTCGTGCGCGAACGTCTGGCCCTGCGCGAGCGAGACAGCCTTGCCGCCGAACCCGCCGACTTCCTCGAGACCGCGAATGTCGTCCGACACTTCGCTCATCACCGCGCGCTGCACCTCGTCGGCGGTCGGTCCTTTGGCGATATAATCGGCCATGATCTCGTCGAGGCGCTTCGACACCACCGCCGGGTCGACGCCGGGCTTCACATAGGCGCTGACGTTGAAGATGCCGTCGCGCTGGAGCGCGGTCATCTGCGCGCTGACGGCGACCGCGATCTTCTCGTCACGCACCAGTGCCTTGTCGAGCCGCGAGCTGTTGAGGCCGCCGAGCACCGACGCGCCGATGTCGAGCGCAGCCAAGCGCTTGTCGAGCAGGCCCGGCACCGCCCAGTAGCGCTGGATGATGGTGGTCGCGACATGGTCCTTCATTTCGACCGTTTTCGCCTTGGCGAGGGTCGGCACCGCCGCCATCGCGGGGTGATTGACGGGCCCTGCCGGGATCGGACCGAAATATTTCTCTGCAAGCGCCTTCACTTCGGCCGGCTTCACGTCGCCGGCGACGACCAGCACCGCATTGTTGGGGCCGTACTTGTCGCGAAACCATTGCTTGACGTCGGCGAGGCTCGCGGCGTCGAGGTCGGCCATCGAACCGATCACCGTGTGATGGTAGGGATGTCCCGCGGGGAAGAGGTCGCCGAACAACGTGTATTGAATGAGGCCGCCCGGCCGGCTGTCGCCCTGCCTTTTCTCATTTTGGACGACGCTGCGCTGATTATCGAGCACGCCCTGCGTGACCGCGCCGAGGAGATGCCCCATGCGATCGCTTTCCATGAACATCGCGCGGGCGAGCGCGCCCGTCGGCACCGTCTCGAAATAATTGGTGCGGTCCTGCGCGGTGGTGCCGTTGTAATCGGTCGCGCCGATCTGCTGCAGGTAGGTGAAATAGTCCCCCGGCAGATTCTCCGAGCCGTTGAACATCAAATGCTCGAACAAGTGCGCGAAGCCGGTCTTGCCCTTGGGCTCGTCCTTGGACCCGACATTGTACCAGACGGTCACTGCCGCGACCGGCGCCTTGTGGTCCTCGTGGACGATCACGGTCAGGCCGTTCTTCAATTTGAAGGTCGTGTGCGGGATCGACACTTCCTTGACCAAGGTCGGGATCGGGACCGACTTCGGCACA
>DASUCP010000302.1:0-3930 GCA_036275975.1 Sphingomicrobium sp. | reverse complement strand
CATTTCTCCGCTCGTCAGATCGCTCGCAACTGCCGGTGTTATCGTCATCTGCGCAGGCGCGATCGTCCCCGTCGTCGTGAGCTTCATCCCGGAGGAGAAAGCGACGCCTTACGAGCAGGCGATCGGCAAGGCGAACAACCTGTGCGGCTCGCTGTGGGGCATGCACGCCATCGCGCTTCAGCCGAAAGGCATGGTGTTCACCTTCATCGATCTCGGCCCGCGGCTGATCGCCGTGACGCATCACGATGCTGTCGGCGGCCCCTATCACCGCAATGGACAGCAGATCGCCGACGTCATGAACGCCTTTCGCGGAAGCGCTGACCAGGCGCACCAGCTGATCGCCAAATATCATTCGAACTATCTGCTTACGTGCCCCAACAGCTCGACCACGACCATCTTCATGGCCGAGACTCCGAAGGGCTTCTACTCGCAGCTAGCACATGGGCAGGTGCCGAACTGGCTTCAGCCGGTGCAGTTGCCCAAGGACTCGCCGTTCAAGATGTGGAGAGTGGTCGGTTAAGCGAGGACGTGCGGGAAGCTTTGCTTCAGGCCGTCGATCACGAACTGGGCAGCAAGCGCGGCGAGAATCACGCCGAGAATGCGCGTGATCGCGGATTCGACCTTGTCGCCGATCAGACGCATGAGCGGGCCAGCCGCGAGCAGGGTGACGAGCGTGATAAGCATGACCGTGGTGATTGCGGCGAGCACGACGGCGACGTGAAAAGGCGTCTCGGCGCGTGAGACCCAGAGCATCGCGCTGGCGATCGACCCTGGTCCGGCGATCATCGGCATCGCCATGGGGAAGACGCTGATGTCTTCCGCCTCCGGTGTGTCCTCAATCTCTTCAGCGCGCTTCTCGCGGCGTTCGGTTCGCCGCTCGAACACCATGTCGATGGCGATGAAGAACAGCATTATTCCGCCGGCGATGCGGAAGCTGGCGAGGCTAATTCCCAGCCAGCCGAGCAGCGGTCTCCCGAGCAAAGCGAAGAACATCAGAATCGCCCAGGCGATCAGCGAGGAGCGGATCGCCATCGCTCGGCGGTGAGCCGGCGTCGAACCCTTGGTGAGCCCCGCGAAGATCGGCGCGCAGCCCGGCGGGTCGATGATCACCAGGAAGGTGATCAAGGCCGAGCCGAACAGCTCGATCACGGCGCGGGAATTTCGTTGAACAAGACCTGGGCGTAGCGGACGCCGTTCCACTGATAGACTCGGAAGTGGCGAGCGCCGTTCTTCTCGACCTTCCAGTCCCAGCCGAGCGTCTTGTCGGCGGACTCGCCGCGGCCGTTGTCCTCGGGCGTGGTGCGCGCCTGCTTCGGGGTCAGTGGCGGCGGAGGTATGATCGGAGCTCCGGGCGCCTTCCCGTTACAAGACGCCGGATGAACCTGTGTGTTTCCAGGGGGCGGCGCTGCGCCCTCCAGCGGACCTCCGCCGTCATAATCCCAGCGCCATTGTCCCTCGGTACGCTGCCAGACAGTCGTGAAATAGCCGCCCAGCTTTCCGTCCGCCCGCCACCACGGGCCGGTGTTGACCGCGGTTCGGCCGTCGCAGGACACGAAGCTATGCGCCGGACGCCAGCTAATCGCTTTCGGCGGATCCTTTCGGTCTTTCAGGAAGTCGCGCGCCCAGGTCGCCTGCGGCGTGAACATGACCGCGTCGCGATCGGCGTATTTACGGAAAGCGCTCCATTGTCCGATGCGCTGAGCATCCCGAGCGAAGGCGAGTTCCGCGTCGATCGCGGTCGTCGTGGCGGCGGCAAGAAGAAGAGCGGCAATCATAGGCCCTCCGGATCTGCGAGCCCCTCGCGACGGTGCGCCGCGACCAGGGTGTTGCGCATGAGCATGGCGATGGTCATCGGCCCGACGCCGCCGGGCACTGGAGTGATCGCCGCCGCCACTTGCGCAGCCTCGTCGTAAGCGACGTCGCCAACCAGGCGGCCCTTGCCGTCATCAGTCGGGATGCGGTTGATGCCGACGTCGATTACCGTTGCGCCCGGCTTGATCCAGTCGCCTCGCACCATCTCCGCACGGCCGACGGCCGCGACGACGATGTCGGCGCGTCGCACCACCTCGGGAAGGTTCTTCGTCCGCGAATGGGCGACCGTTACCGTCGCGTTGTCGCCGAGCAGAAGCAGCGCCATCGGCTTTCCGACGATATTCGAGCGGCCGACCACCACCGCTTCGAGGCCGCTCAGATCCCCGAGCTCCTGCCTGAGGAGGTAGAGGCAGCCGAGCGGGGTGCAGGGGACGAGCGAGTCCTGGCCGGTGGCGAGCCGACCGGCATTGATCGCGTGAAATCCGTCGACGTCTTTCGCGGGATCGATCGTCGCGATTACGCGCGCCGCGTCGATCTGGTTGGGAAGCGGAAGCTGCACGAGGATTCCGTCGACTTGGCTGTCGGCGTTGAGGTCGACCACGAGCTGGAGCAGCTCATCCTCAGTTGTGGTGTCGGGAAGGTTGTGCGCAAAGCCGACCATGCCCGCTTCGGCGGTCGCCCGGTTCTTCGAGCGTACATAGACTGCGCTGGCTGGATCTTCGCCGACGAGGACCGTCGCCAGCCCGGGCGCGCGCCCGGTCTTCCGCTCAAAGGCGGCGACATGCTCGGCGACCCTCGCACGGACTGCGGCGGCCGCGGCCTTTCCGTCGATCCGCTTCGCCGTCATCCGCCGAAATAATATTGGGCGACGACGCCGGCGAGCAGCTTCTTGATCACCTGGATGAGGATCAGGATCACGAGCGGCGAGAAGTCGATCCCGCCGAAATCGGGAAGCATCCGCCGGATCGGCCGGTAGAGCGGCGCGGTCAGGCGATCGAGCGCGACGATGAAGTTGCGCACTCCGCCCGAATGGACGTTGAGGACGTTGAACGCGAGCAGCCAGCTCAGGATCACCTGGACGATGATGATCCAGGTCAGGATCGTGAGCAGCAGGTCCGCGATTTGGACTAGGGCCATCAGCATTGCGGTGACTTAGCCGCGCGGCTGTTACGGCGCAAACCTCTCCGGCTCGGCGACCGCGAGGATTTCGGCGAAGTCGCCGTTCGGATCGGTCCACTGCGCGACCGGTGTCCACCCGCCGGCGAGCAGGAGCACGCGTCCGCCCCTCGGGCCATATTTGTGACTGTTCTCGACGTGGATTCCGGACCCGCGAGCAAAGGAGAAACTCCGCCCCGCGACCGAGAAGGTGACGTCGCGCTTGGCCATGAGGTGAATCTCGATGCGCGAGAGAATGTCGTTCCAGCGTGCCTCGTGCATGAAGGCGTCGACGGGAATATCTGCATCGAGTTCCCGGTTGATGCGGACGAGAAGGTTGAGCGTGAACTGGGCAGTGACCCCTTCAGGGTCGTCATAGGCGGCGATCAGCCGATCGACCGGCTTCACACGGTCCATACCGATTAGCAGCTGCGAGCCGGGTCCGAGAAGGGCGCGGAACTGACGAAGCAAGTCCGTTGCACTCCACGGGATGAAATTGCCGATCGTCGAGCCGGGGAAGAATCCCAGCTTGGGTAGATGGTCGATCCCGCCTGGAAGCGTGAAGGCCCGCGCAAAATCCGCGACGACAGGCATCACCTCGATCTTTGGAAAGCGCAGTTGAATCTCGGACGCGCTCTGTTCGAGATAGTCGCCCGAGATGTCGACCGGCACGTAGGCTGCCGGGGCAATCGCTTCGAGCAGGATTGGGGTCTTGGTCTGCGAACCCGCGCCGAACTCGACGACCACGGCACCCTTCGGCACAAGGGCAGCAATTTCAGACATGGTGGAATGAAAGATTCGGGTCTCGGTTCGCGTGGGATAATAAGACGGCAGGCGCGTGATCTCGTCGAACAGCTCGGACCCGCGACGATCGTAGAGCCAGCGTGCCGGAATCGCGGGAATCGGAGCGGAAAGGCCTGCGAGCACGTCGTCGCGAAACGCCTTGGTTTGAGAATCAAGCGT
>DASUCP010000301.1:0-3395 GCA_036275975.1 Sphingomicrobium sp. | reverse complement strand
CCGGCTGGCTAAAGGCTGGGAGGAATGACGTCATCCAACCTGGACACCCCCTATCGGGGCGGCTTCGTCGGCCGCGAGCATCATTTCGCTTTGACCGTTTATTTCGAAGACACGGACACGGCGGGCATCGTCTATTACGCCAACTACCTGAAGTTCATGGAGCGGGCGCGATCCGACATGATCCGTGCTGTCGGCGTTGACCAGGCGGCAGAGCTTCGCGCGAGCGGTAGCGCCTATGCTGTGGTCGAGGTCGATATTCGTTATCGAAAGCCCGCACGCCTCGGCGATGACATTCAGGTCGTCAGCACGGTCAATCAGGTCCGCGCGTCCTCTGTTCATATTCAGCAGCGAGTCATGCGGGGGCCGGAACTGTTGACCGACGCCCGCGTCACCGCCGCCTTCCTCGATGGCGACGGTCGGCCGCGCCGGCAGCCGAGAGAGTGGGTGGAAAAGTTCAATCAGATCGTCTCGAAGGGGTAATGAAAATCCATCGATTCCGGACAGTTTTGTTGGTCGCGGGGCTGTGCCTAGCGGGCAGCGCCGAAGCGGCCGTTCAGGCGGGGACTCCGGCGGCCACTGTGATCGCCGTTCCGCCTATGACGACGCCCGACACTGGCTCCAAGGGCAACGAAATGCTCTCGATGGCCTGGCAGGCGACGCAGCTCATCGCCCAGGATTTGAAGGAAACGGCGGAGGTGATGCCGCTGACCCCGGATCGGAAGGACTATTATTCCTATCCTGAAGTGACCGCGCCGAGCTTTCCCAAGTGGCGCGACAAGGGCGCGAAAGCGCTGATCACCGGCTTCGTTCGGGCCGGCTCGGACGGCCGCCTTACGGTCGGCTGCTACGTCTATGACGTGGACAAGGGCCGCGAATTGGGACGCAAGGGCTTCGCGGTGGCGCCGAGCGACTGGCGCCGGGCCGCGCACAAATGCTCCGGTCTCGCTTACCAGGCGATCACGGGCGCGCCGGGCCCCTTCGATTCTCGCATCGCCTATGTCGCCGAGAGCGGCGTAGGCGACGCGCGCGTGAAGCGCATCGCGCTCATGGACACCGACGGGTTCAACCATCGCTACGTCACGGCGGGCGACACGGTCGTGCTGACTCCGCACCTATCGCCCAAGGCCAATCGCCTCGCTTATGTGAGCTTCGAGGGCGGGACGCCTCAGGTCCGCATCCTCGACATTGCCTCGCATGAGCAAAGGCCGTTGGTCGCCAATGGCGCGATGACCTTCGCTCCGCGCTATTCGTCGGACGGGTCGAAGATCGTCTTCTCGATGATGCTCGGCGCGAACAGCGACATCTATGTCGTGAACGCCAATGGCGGCTTGCCGCAGCGTCTCACCACGTCGCCGGGAATCGACACCGATCCCAGCTTCTCGCCCGACGGGAGCAAGATCGTGTTCGAGAGCGACCGCTCGGGGTCGCAGCAGCTCTACGTGATGAACGCCGACGGCTCGAATGAGCGGCGCATTAGCTTCGGCGGCGGCTGGTACGCCGCGCCCGAGTGGAGCCCGGACGGGAATCTCATCGCGTATACGAGGAGGAGTGCTGGAGCTCGCCAGATCGGCATCATGAATCCCGACGGCACAGGCGAAAAAACTCTCACCCGGGGTCCCGCGGACGATTCGCCGAGCTGGGCCGCGAGCAGCCGCGAGATCATGTTCGAGCGGGCGGACGCGAGCGGACGCCCGGCACTCTTCCGCCTGACTCTGGATGGGAGCGAGCCACGCCGGATGAACATCCCGCAGGCTGGCTCCGATCCCGACTGGTCGGGGAGCATCGACTAAATGCGCAAAGCGACCTTTCTTATCACACTCGCGTCACTCGCCACCGCTGCGTCGGCGCAGCTGCCTGGCCTCCGGCGGCGCGATCCGGGTCTCCCAATGCCCGTGCAGCAGCCGATCGACGTGCTTCGTGCCGATTTCGGAGCCCAGGCGGGCGGCACGACGGTCTATTTCATCACGGGCAGTTCAGGGCTCACTCCTCAGGCGGCGACGATCCTCGCCAACCAGGCGATGTGGCTGCGGATGCATCCGGACGTGACGGTCCGGATCGAGGGGCATGGCGATCCCGGTGATACGCGCGACCATGCGCTCGCGGTCGGCGCCGAGCGCGCCGCGGGAGCGCGCAACTATCTGCTGATGCTGGGGGTGCCGGCTGCGCAGGTGAGTGCAATGACTTGGGGCAAGGAGCGCCCGGGAGCGCCGCGCGCGGTGACGGTAATCGTACCTAATCCGGCTACGCCGGCCGTCATTCCGCCGCCGCAGTAATTATGCGGCGCGGCGGCCGTAACCGCAGGCCGCGAGCCAAGCGCGCGCCTGGCGCTGAGCCTCTGCGATCTCGCGCGCGGTCATCTCCAGCGCGATCTCGGCCCGGCACTCCTGGCCTCTCGTGCTGCCGGAGAGGGCCGCGAGGTTGAACCATTTGTGCGCTTCGATCAGGTCGACGGTCACTCCGCCGCGGCCGGTCGAAAAGGTCACTCCAAGCTCGAACAGCGCGTCGACGTTTCCCGCCTCGGCATCGGCAATGCGGCTCCGGAGCAGGAACTCCGCGCTCTTCTGGCTGATGGCACCCATGAACTTTCCCCTTCCCTGTTGAGGAGAAATTCGCCGGAGAAGAGCAAAAAAATGGTTAACGCGATTCAACCATGCTCAGACGGTCATGTTGTCGATGAGGCGGGTCGCGCCGATCGTGGCCGCGGCGATAAGGCGCATTTGGCCGGCAGGACGCTCTAGCGGTTCAAGCGTAGCGGCATCCACGAGCGCGAAATAATCGATTCTCGAAAAGCCAGCCTCGAGGAGCGAATCCTCTGCCTCACCGAGGACGCCGCGCACGTCGACGCCGTCGTTGATCGCATCTCGCGCTGCTTCGAGCGCCCGCGGCAGCGCGACCGCGCGACTCCGTTCGTCCGACGAGAGATGAGCGTTGCGCGATGACAGAGCCAGGCCGTCCGACTCCCGCACGGTCCGCACTCCGACGATCTCGGTCGCGATATTCAGATCCGCGACCATCCGACGGATAACCGCGAGTTGCTGAAAATCCTTTTCGCCGAACAGCGCAACGTCCGGCCGGACGGACAGCAGCAGCTTCGCGACCACCGTCGCAACGCCGTCGAAATGGCCGGGACGATATTCGCCCTCCCAACGTTCGGAAATCCCGGACACGTGGACGCTGGTGGAGAAGCCCTCCGGATAAATGTCGTCGACGGATGGCGCCCAAAGGAGATCGCATCCGGCGTCTTCAAGTTTCCGGGCGTCCTCGCCTTCCTGCCGCGGATAGCGGGCCAAGTCGTCCTTGTCGTTGAATTGGGTCGGATTGACGAAAATCGTGGCAGCCACGCTGTCCGCTCGGCGTTTCGCCTCTTCCACGAGGGCCATGTGGCCGGCGTGGAG
>DASUCP010000300.1:0-4456 GCA_036275975.1 Sphingomicrobium sp. | reverse complement strand
AACCGCCTGCCCTACGGCCTCGCCGCCTTCGCATTCACCGAGAACGGCCGCCGCGCCAACCTGATCGGCGACCTCGTCGAAAGCGGCATGGTCGGCATCAACACGTTCGCGATCAGCGGCGCCGACACGCCGTTCGGCGGGGTGAAGGATTCAGGCTTCGGTTCCGAGGGCGGAAAGGAAGGCCTCGAGAGTTACCAGGTGGTGAAGGCCGTTCACCAGGCCTGAGTTACGGGACGGCCGTGTTGAATTGCATTACCGGCTTCACGCTGGTGAAGTTCGGAACGTCTTTACCCAACGCCTTGCCCGCTTTGGATTCAACCGCATCGCGCGCGCCTTGCTCGGTGGCGAAGCTCAGGACGGTGGTCGCGAAAAAAGCGGGGTCCCCGCCGCCAACACTCCCCTCGCCGCGAAACACCGCGGCATACCCCAAGCCGAACGGTTTGAAGGCTTTTCCGACCTCCGGCAGGTGCTTCGAGCGAAAGTAATCGAAATCGAACGTCGCATCGGCGGATTTCGGATAGGTGATGGTCAGGATGTACATAGGCGGCGCGCCTAGCGGGTTTTCACGCGCGCTGCCAACGGCTGCCGTCCCGCTCTGAAACGAAATTTGCGTCATCCGCCTCAGCTTTAACCTTTTCTAAGAACCACGCGCCGAAAGTCGCGACTCAAGGTTAGGGGAAGGTACACGAATGGGCGCGCCCGCTCCGGATATGAATCCGGCCGACGAAGCATCGGCTGAATCGCTGCTCAGCTCGCTGCGCACGATTGCTGCGGGCGAGCGCCGCCAGCACGCGACGGTCTACAATTACTGGCTGTCGATCCGCCGCGACCGCGATTTCCCGCCCATCCACGATCTCGATCCGTTGGAAATCTCCGACGCCGGAGCGTTCAGCCTGCTGCTCGAGATGATCGGCGGCGGCGAGGACGCCGAGATCAGGCATATCGGCAAGGCGATCAAGGCCGGCATCGACGTGCAGAAGGTGGGCGATGCGCCCAATCCGTCGCTGTTGTCGAAGATTGCAACCCGCTTGCCGGTCGTCGCTGCCTGCCGCGACGCCTTCGCGTTCGAGGACGAGTTCGAAACCGCCGAGGGGAAGACGCGGTGCTGGGTGACTCTGTTGCCCTTCAGCGAGACCGGCACCTGGATCGATTATGTCTATGGCTTTGTGAGCCTCGACGCGCCCGGCGCAGGCGCGCCGGAGCCTGAGACTGGCGAGCCGACCGGCGACCTGGCGGAGGTCCTCAAGCTCGCCGACACCTTAGCGCGAGCCGACGACGATCTCGCAAAGCTGGAGCCAGACCCGGAACCCGTCGAAGGTGCGGAAGCAGCCCCGGAGCCCCTCGCGTCCGAGCCCGAGCCAGTAGAGCAAAGCCTGGCCATCGAGCCCGTACCGGAGCCGATCGAGGAAGCGCCGAAGCCGGGCTTCTCCGCGAAGCTCTTCGAGAAGCTTGCGAGCGCCGGCGGCTTCTACGGCAAGCCGGTAGAGATGGACATGAACGCGTTCGAAGTCGTCCAGCCTGAAGAGCCGGGCGCGCCCGCAGAGCCGGAGATTGACGCCTCTTCGGCACCGGCGCCGGAACGGGTAGCCGAATCGGACCCAGAGCCAGAGGCGGTCATAGAGCCGGAACCCGAACCTGTGGCAGAGGCTGTAATCGAGCCAGAACCCGAAACCGTGGCAGAACAGGCGGAAGAACCAGCTGTCGTCGAAGCCACGCCATTACCCACATCAACGTCGGAGGGACCCTTGCAGACCAAGCTCGCGGAAGTTCGCGCGAAGGCCGACGAAGCGCGTCAGGCCAAGCTACGCGCCAACACGGCGCTCTATGAAGGCCTCAGCGCTGCATACGACTTCGCGCTCGATGCCGAAGACAAGCCCGAGGAATATCTGAAGCTGGTCGAGGCCCAGGGTCTCAAGATCCAGCTCCGCTCGCCGATGAAGCCGGTCGCAAAGCTCGCCTTCGACGGCATGTGCGACGACGTGGCGATCAAGCAGCTCGAGGCGATTCTCGCCTGGGCGTTCGAGGAAGAGCTGCCGCGCGGCACGCTCGCCGAGCGCATCGAAGCGGCCGGCGGAATCGGCCCGATTTTGAGCGGAGAGGCCCGCGCCGCTTAACGCGGCCGCGAGGTTTTCTGGGTTGGCTGCATCGCCTCGCCGAGGCGAAGCCCCTCGACGATCGCATCGACTGCGCATTTGCGCGACAATTCGGAAAGAATGCGGCGCTCGCCTGTCTCCTGGCCCGCCAGTCGCTGGGTGCGCGTAGCGATTGAGCGAAGCTCATTGATCGCCGTCTCGGGCAATTGCGCATGATCCTGCAGCAGGCGGTCGAGCACCGCCTCCGCCAGCGGGGTGGCAAACTCGACGCCGGCGAATTCGTGGCAGGCCCAAACGACGCGGCAATATTGGGTCTCGAGCCCCGCAATGCTGAGCAGGAACCAATTGTCCGCCGAAAGAGTCGCCATCGACTCGATCCGGCAGCCGTGAGTTGAGATGTCGATCAGCCGCGCGCCGACGCGGCTCCGGCCCGGCTCACGGATCGAAGCGTTGAGGCGCAACGCGCTGCGAAGGGCGCGGCGCCGGTCCGGCTGGCCGTCTGCAAGAATGTCTGAATCACTCATCGCGAGCTTTACTCCGGCCGAAAGACTGCTCCCGAGAGGGTGAACAAATGGTTCCCGATGCGGCGAGGTGACGTGAGCACGTGTTCCGGCTAACGCGCCGCCCATGACCAAGCGCACTGGGGGCCGCATTCTCGTCGACCAGCTCAGGATCCAGGGCTGCGACCGTATTTTCACCGTGCCGGGCGAGAGCTTCCTCGCGGTGCTCGACGCACTTCACGACACGCCTGAAATCGAAACGATCGTCTGCCGGCAGGAGGGCGGGGTCGCCTACATGGCGGACGCCGACGGCAAGATGACCGGCCGCCCCGGTGCGGCTTTCGTCACGCGCGGACCTGGCGCAACCAATGCCAGCGCCGGCGTCCATGTCGCCTTTCAGGATTCGACCCCCATGATCCTGTTCATCGGCGATGTAGCGCGCGGCGACCGGGACCGCGAAGGCTTCCAGGAGGTCGATTTCCCGCAGTTTTTCGCGCCTATCGCCAAATGGGCGGCGCGGATCGAAGACGCACGCCGGATCCCGGAGTACATTTATCGCGCCTACCGCGTCGCGACTGCGGGGCGTCCGGGCCCTGTCGTCCTTGCGCTTCCCGAGGACATGCTGCGCGACGAGGTGGAAGTCACCGATCGTCCCTGCGTCCCCCCGCTGGCGGAGGAGCCCGACCCAGGCGCGGTGCAGGCGATGTTCGAGCTCCTCAAGGAAGCCGCCTCGCCGGTCGCGATCGTCGGCGGCGCCGACTGGAGCCCGCGCGCGTCGCACCATTTCGCCAACTTCGCATTCCGCTACGGAATTCCCGTCGCCTCCGCGTTCCGACGTCAAGATGCCATCTGCAACAGCTGCCAGGTCTATGCGGGCCAGCTCGGCTATGGGCCCAACCCGAAGCTGCAGCAGCGCATCCGCGACGCCGACCTCATCCTCGCGGTAGGCCCGCGGCTCGGCGAGGCGACCACCGACGGCTACACGCTCATCACGCCCGACCATCCTGGCCAGACGCTCGTCCACGTCCATCCCGACCCGAACGAGCTCGGCCACGTCTATCACGCCGACCTGCCGATCTGTGCCGACATGGGCGAGTTCGCCGAGATGGTCGACGAATGGATCGACCAGGACCTCGTCCGCTTTTCCGGCGGCGAGGACGCGCACAAGGAGTGGCTCGAATGGTCCGAGCCCCAGTCGCGCGAGGGGGTGAAGCTGGACCTCGGACCTTGCGTGAAGATGATGCGGGAAAAGCTTCCCGAGAACACCATCGTCTGCAATGGCGCCGGCAATTTCTCCGGCTGGTGGCACCGCTACTGGCGTTACGGCCCGCTGCCGACGCAGCTCGCTCCGACCAGCGGCACGATGGGCTATGGCGTGCCCGCTTCAGTGGCCGCGGCGCTGCGGTTCAAGGACCGGCCGGTCGTCTGCGTCGCGGGCGACGGCGATTTCCTGATGAACGGACAGGAGCTGGCGACGGCCGCGCAATATGGCGCCGATCTCCTCATCGTACTCGTCGACAACGCCAGCTACGGCACGATCCGCATGCACCAGGAGCGGGAGTATCCGAAGCGCATCAGCGCGACCGATCTCAGGAACCCCGACTTCGCGGCGCTTGCCCGCGCGTACGGCGGCTGGGCGGATACCATCGAGACAACCGAAGAATTCGCCCCAGCCCTCGAAGAGGCGCTGAAACAAAAGGGCATCCGGCTGCTTCACTGCAGGACCGACGTCGAGCAGATCAGCAACGCAACGACGATCACGAAGCTGCGCGAAAGAGCGAAGGGCTAGTGCGGAGCGTCGCGTGAAGGCTGCTGCTTCCGCCACGCATGTTTGAACAGCCGGTCGCGAACGCCGCGCTCGTC
>DASUCP010000299.1:0-4550 GCA_036275975.1 Sphingomicrobium sp. | reverse complement strand
CCTGACGTCGACGCGCTTCCGGTGCCGGCCACCTTTGCCGCAGGCAGCGGCGAGGGCGCCGGGATCCTGGGCGGCGGCGCGACGACCGGCGAGGGCTCGGCTTTCTTCGCGGGTGCACCCGGGAGCTTCTTAGCCGGCTGCGGATGCGGCTTCGGCTGCGGCGGGGGCACTGGCGGCGGCGGCGGTGGGATCGCAATATTGAACGTCTTCAGCTGCTCGACGGCCCGAGTGACGATGCGCACGTTGAGCCCGCTGAGGATGATGAACGCGAGCGCCGCGTGCACCGCGACAACGGCGGCGATCGCCTTCGCCCGTTGGGGCCGATCAGCGGTTCCCGTGTAGCTGGACACCAATGTCTCCGCTCCAAGGTAACGCTCGGAAACGGCCGAAGTTTGCGTGCGCGCTAGGTGCCCGCGGTGCGCGCGTCAGCGATGAAGTCGGCCTCCTTCCGCTCGGGTCCCAGTGCCGTCCAGACGACAATCAGAGCCGCCATCGAGCCGCCGAAGATCGCCAGCGCCAGGCCGTAATTGTTGCCGTGGCTTTCGGCGATCTGCGCCTGGAAGACCGCGTTCTTCGACATGATGAGATTGCCGAGCTGGTACGCGAAGCCCGGAAACAGGGCGCGAGCCGCAGGCGGCGCCAGCTCGTTGAGGTGAACGGGAACGATGCCCCAGGCGCCCTGGACGGCGACCTGCATCAGGAAGGCGCCCACCGCGAGAAGGACCGGAGTGGAGGCGAAGGCCCATAGCGGGATCACCGGCAGAGCGAGGATGCTCGAGATGATGATTGCGCGCTTGCGGCCGAGCCGCTCGGACCAGATGCCGAAGCCGATCCCGCCGACAATGGCGCCAAGGTTCATGATTGCGGTGAGGATGCCCGTGGTGTGCGTGTCGAAATGGTGCTGCTGCTGGAGGAAGGTGGGATAGAGGTCCTGAGTGCCGTGGCTGAACGCGTTGAATGCCGCCATCAGCACGATCATGTAGAGCGCGATCTTCCAGTTGCGGAGCAGCTCGGTGATCGGACTGGGGCGGCGATTCGTGCGCTGCGCTTCGAAAACCGGGCTCTCCTTGACGTGGATTCGAATGAGCAGGACGAGGAGCGCAGGCGCGACGCCGACCATGAACATGCCCCTCCAGCCGATGAGATCGAACAGGAGGAAATAAACAAGGCTCGCAACAAAGTAGCCGGACGGATAACCGCTCTGGAGAAGGCCTGAGACGGGGCCGCGGAGCTTCGCCGGGATAGACTCCATGACGAGGCTCGCGCCAAGGCCCCATTCGCCGCCCATGGCGACGCCGAAAAGAAAGCGAAGAATCAGCAGCGCCGTCAGCGACGGCGCGAAGGCTGAGGCGAACTCGAACAATGAGAAGAGGATGATGTCGGCCATCAGCACCGGACGGCGCCCGAAATGTTCGGCGAGCCAGCCGAAGACGAACGCGCCGATCGGCCGCGCCGCGAGGGTCCAGAAGATCGCTGCCGAGACGGAGCTGATGTCAGTTTTGAACTCGGCGGAAATCGCTTTGAGCATGAATACCATGAGGAAGAAATCGAAGGCGTCGAGCGTCCACCCGAGATAGCTCGCCCAGATCGCGCTGCGCTGCTGCGGCTCGAGCGATTTCAGGTCGGCGATCAGGCTCATTCGGTCATCCCCTTCGATGGGCGGTTGTGGCGAGGCCCTCGCGAGTGGGCAAGCGCACGAGGAATGACGGAGCTTCCGAAACGGAATTTAAATGACCTTCGGGCATGATGCGCGCGCGAACGAGGAACGTCGCGTGGACAGCATAAGGCGAATATTGAGATCAGGCGGAGGCTCTTCGGAAGAAGCGCGTTCCGATTGCGTGCGCGCCGAGGGGCTGCTGGCGGAATTCGAGAGCAGCGGGAAGGGGTGGTTTTGGGAAACCACCCGCGATGGCGAGCTTTCGTACATCAGCGCGAGCGTCGCCCAGGCGCTGGGCCGCGAGCCGGCCGATCTCATTGGCCGGCCATTCACCGACCTCATCTCTACCGAGACCGCAGACGGAAGCGCGACCTCGGAGCGCACCCTCGGCTTTTATCTTTCGTCGCACGTCGCCGTCCAGGACCTGATCGTCCGAGCGAAGACCAAGAACGAGATCTGGTGGTCGATCACCGGACGCCCGGTTCATGATGAGGTCGGCCGTTTCTTCGGCTTTCGCGGCTTCGCATCCGACCTGACGAAGATGCGCCAGTCGGAGGTCGAGCTCGATCGCCTCGCCAAGCAGGATTCGCTGACGGCGCTCGCCAATCGCGAAGCGCTACGCCGGGCGCTCGACGATGCGCTCGTGGGAGCAAAGCGCCGGAAGCATCGCTGCTCCGTGTTTCTGCTCGACCTCGATCGCTTCAAAGCCGTCAACGACACACTCGGCCATCCGGCGGGTGACACCCTTCTCCGCCTCGTCTCGCTGAGGCTGCGCGAAGAGGTGGGAGACCTCGGTCAGGTCGGGCGTCTTGGTGGCGACGAGTTCGAGGTCGTGCTTCCCGCCACTTCGGCGAGGGATGAGTTGGCCAAGCTGGGCCAAGGCATCATCGACAGCTTGTCACGCCCCTACACGATCAATGGAACGGTGGTTTCGATCGGGGCCTCGATCGGAATCGTCACCTCCGACTACGACGACCGTACGTCGGACGATTTGATGCGCGATGCGGACCTTGCGCTGTATGCCGCGAAGGCTGCTGGCAAGGGCTGCTACAGGTTCTTCGAGCCCGAGATGCACGAGGCAGCGCGCGAACGGCAGCTGATGGAATCGGACCTTCGGGTCGCGCTGGAGAAGAACCAGCTGGCGGTGGTCTTCCAGCCGTGCGTTGATGCGACCAGCGAAGCGGTCACGGGATTCGAGGCGCTCGTCCGCTGGAACCATCCGGAGCATGGGCCCGTGAGCCCGGCCATGTTCATCCCGCTGGCAGAGGAAATCCAGCTCATAGACGAGATCGGCGAATGGGTGCTTCGGACCGCGTGCGAAGAGGCGGCGAAATGGCCCGAGCATGTCTCCGTCGCCGTCAATCTGTCGCCGGTCCAGTTCAAGTCGCCGGCCCTCCCGACGACGGTTCGCGTGGTGCTCGGCGAGACGGCTCTGCCCGCGCACCGATTGGAGCTAGAGATTACCGAGGGCGTGTTCCTGAGCAACGACGAGCATGTCCACGACATGATCAAGAGCCTCAAGAATATCGGGGTGAAGCTCGCGCTCGACGACTTCGGCACCGGCTATTCTAGCCTCAGCTATCTGCAGCGCGTTCCGTTCGACAAGATCAAGGTCGACCAGAGCTTCGTCCGCGGAGCGTCCGACCCCGAAAGCCGCAACGCGGCGCTCATTCGCGCGATGGTTGGGCTTGCCTCCGACCTCAAGATGAAGACGACCGCGGAAGGGGTGGAGACAGCGGAGGAGTTGCAGCTGATCCGCGATCTCGGCTGCTCGCTCGTGCAAGGTTATTATTTCGGCAAGCCCATGCCAGCCGATGAAGCACGCACGCTGGCGGCAAAAGGGGAGGTCGTTCGGCCGGACGCCCACCTGACTCCGCGGGAGCCGAGAATCCGGATCATCCGCGCGGCGCTGCTTCATTACCAGGGTCAGGTGAAGGGCGCGCGGCTCAGGAACATCTCCAGCGGCGGGGCGCTGGTCGAATGCCGCGAGGAAATTCCCGTGGGCGCCGAGATCGGACTGGATTTTGCCGCGGGCGGCGTGATTGCCGCCGAGGTCCGGTGGAACAACGGCACGCAATTCGGTTGTCAGTTCAAGGAGAAGTTCAACCTCAAGCTGCTGCAGCCGGCGAAGCCCACGAGTCAGTCGCCGGCGGTCATGGCCCCGACTTACCTTGCCGGGGGTGACGCCATATAGCCTCAGTTGTTCTACTGATGGAACAAACCCTGTTGCTCGGCCAAGTTCGCGGCTTCCCATCTGTGGAGGCGGCGGAGCAATGAACAGTATCCGGCATTCGTTTCTCGGCGTGAGCGTCGCGCTAGCGGCCACGATTCCCACGGGCAGCGCTGTCGCCGCTAGCGCGGCCCAACTCAATGCCGACGGGCAGGCGGCGCTCCAGCGTCTCTATTCACAATCGGACAGGGCACGACGCTACGCCCGGGATGCACACGCGATCCTGGTCTTTCCGAAGATCGTCAAGGCGGGATTCCTCATCGGTGGGCAGGGCGGTGAGGGTGTACTCTTCGTCCGCGGAAGGCCGACCGCTTATTACAAGATCGCCGCCGTGTCTTACGGCTTGCAGGCCGGCGGGCAGTCGTTCAGCTACGCCTTGTTCCTGATGAACGATGCCGCAATTCGCTATCTCAACAGGAGCGACGGCTGGGCGATCGGCTCCGGCCCGAGTGTGGTGGTGGTCGACAAGGGCGCGGCGATGAGCACGACGTCGACGACGCTGGCGAAGGACGTCTACGCCTTTCCGTTCGGCCAGAAGGGATTGATGGCGGGCATCGGCCTCGAAGGCTCGAAGATCACCCGGATCAACAAGTAACGGATTACAGTGCCGTGTCGCGGCTATGGTCGAGCCACTGCTCGAGCCATTTGATCGTATAATTGCCG
>DASUCP010000298.1:0-2125 GCA_036275975.1 Sphingomicrobium sp. | reverse complement strand
TCGGGAGTTGTTGCGGCCGCTTGCTCCCCTGTCGCCCGCTGTCCCGGTCGCCCTCCGCCCGATTTGCTTTCTCGGCTTCAGCCGTGTCAAGGGCGGGCCCATAGGCCGTGGTCCCGTCGGGGAAGTGGTTGGAATTGGGTTGGCGTAGTCTCCGGGTTGCCTAACCCAAACGATTCCGGCGTTGGCGCGCTGGAATGGAGACCACGCCATGACGAAGGATACCACGAAGGCGGCGGCTGTGGCCGCCAATGGTCTGCTTTTTGACGATTGGTTCGACGCGATCGAGGACGGGGTTCGCGGTCGCGTTCGCGGGTTCATCGAGACGATGCTGGAGGAGGAACTCGCCGGCGCGCTGTCGCGTCCGCGCTATGGCCGGCTGACGCCGGGCGAGGATGAAGCTCCGCCGCCGGTTGTGGGCGTGCGCCACGGTCATCGCGCGCGGACGCTGACCGGAACGTTCGGCAAGACGCGCATCGCCGTGCCGCGGGCGCGGCTGATCGGCGCGGACGGCAAGACGAGCGAATGGAGGAGCGCGTCGCTTCGCGCCTACCAGCGCCGCACCAAGGCCGCCGATGCGCTGATCGCCGGGGCCTATCTGTCCGGGACCAACACCCGCCGGGTGCGGCGCGCGTTGGCGGCGGTGTTCGCCGGGCCGGTCGGCAAGGACGTGGTCAGCCGAACCTGGCGCAAGGTGAAGGGTGACTGGGACGCCTGGAGCGCCCGCTCGCTCCTCGAGGAGCCGATCGTGCGGCTGATCCTCGACGGCACGGTCGCACGCGTCCGGCTCGACAGGAAGGCGACCTCGATCTCGCTGCTGGTGGCGCTCGGCGTGCGCGCCGACGGCCAGAAGGTGTTGCTGGCGATCAGGAGCATGGGCGGGGAAAGCGAAGCCGCCTGGCGCGCGCTGCTCGACGACCTGGTCAAGCGCGGATTGCAGACGCCGGACCTGGTCATCGCCGACGGCGCGACGGGCCTGGAAAAGGCGCTGGCGGCGCTGTGGCCAGACGCGCCGGTCCAACGCTGCACGGTGCACAAGCACCGCAATCTCCTCGCCCATGCGCCCGAGCGGCTGCATGAGGAAATCTCCAACGACTATCGCGACATGATCTACGCCGCGACGAGGCAGGAGGTCGAGGCCCGGCGCAAGGCCTTCATCCACAAATGGCGCCTGAAATGCCGCGCCGTCGCCGACAGCCTGGAGGAGGCCGGCGACAAGCTCTTCACCTTCACCCGCTTCCCGCCGAGCCAATGGAAGTCGATAAGAACCTCGAATGCGATCGAGCGATTGCATGAGGAATTCAAGCGCAGGATCAAGACCCAGACCGTGCTGCCCTGCGCCGAAACCGCCGCCATGTTGTTCTGGGCGCTGCTCGCCTCCGGCCAGATCACCATGCGCAAGGTCGATGGCTGGCATACCCTCGCCGAGAAGCCTTTCGGTCACATCATTGACCTCGCCGCCTGATCGGATAGCCTCATGTTGCCCGAAGGCGCGTCAGAAAATTCCAACACAACTCGCGACGGGACCTGGCGATCCTGCGCTTCCGCTCGGTCGTCGCGCAGACCACCTGACTGACGCGTGCGCAGCTTCGTGGCGATCGAAGATTGTGCTCAGCGCGCTGACACTTTTGTGAACGCCCTTTTTACGTCTATTGGACGACATCTTCGACGCGCCTGTCTGCCACCCCTGATCTTCAGCCAGTCGACGCTGCCTCACCCGATCGATAGGGGCTCATGGCGCGCTTGGCCTTCGAGTGCCCTCTCAGCTTGCGCTCGACAAGCGGCGGCTGGCGCAGATCCTCGCCCATCGAAGAAGATCACGTCGAACGGGCATACTGGAGCCGCTCCTTACTGCGCAGCGCGTCTGCAAGAGCATGACGGCGACTGGCGGATACGGGTCATTCACGGCGAGGCCATTGCAGGAATAGAGCCTGACTTTCCTTTGTCGATCATTGCCGCCGTCCGGAAACCGTCTCACTTGGTCTCGAATACCCGCTTCGGATCGTCGAACGGCCTATCGGTCAGCGTGGCTGCATGGGCCGAGGCGGCAAAGCAGGACGGAGACGGGGCATAGTCTCGTATAACCTATATCGCAATCGACGAAGGCCAATGCATGCGAGACGTATCG
>DASUCP010000297.1:0-5294 GCA_036275975.1 Sphingomicrobium sp. | reverse complement strand
TCTATCCGATGGAAACGATGGCCGCGAACCTGACCTTCGACACCTTGCAGTTCAACGGACCGGTGAAGGACGCGGTACTGGTCGGGCGCGGGCAGAGCGGCGAAATGGAAACGCTGCTTTCTGACGCGGCGAAGGCGCAAGGCCGCTACATCACCGACGAGAACCATCCCGAGCGTGGGCTTTTCTACCGCGCCGACCATTTCTCCTTCGCAAAGCGCGGGGTGCCGGTGCTGCTCGATATGGCGCTCGCCGGTGCGTACGATATGGTGAATGGCGGCCGGCCCGCTGGCGAGAAGTGGCTCGATGCCTTTACGTCGACTTGCTACCACCAGACGTGCGACGCCTGGTCGCCGAGCTGGAACCTGCAAGGCGCGGCACAGGAGGCCGAGCTGTTCTACGCAATCGGTGCACGCCTCGCGAACAGCCGCGAATGGCCGCAGTGGAACGCGTCTTCCGAGTTCGCGAAGGTGCGGGCACAATCTGCGGCGATGCGGCAGGGTTCGCCGGCTCCGCAAAAAGGAGAGCGCGGCCGACGCTAGCTGAAGCGCAATAATCAGGGGAATGTTTGATCGGCGTCAAAGGTCTGTATTCGCGAAGAGGCGCCTACAGCTTCACGGTGAAGCAATGATAGCGTTCCTCGCCTGGACACGCGCAATGCTTCTCGCGGATTTGGCGGGGACACTTTTACGCATAAGAACCCCATGGGCATTGCGCGCTTGTCACTCGACGCGGGTGCGGATCCTGCGCAATTAAGGCGGTGTGCGGGGGCCATGGCAGAGTCTGGGGGCATTGCTGCTGTGCGCAGCCGGCGCCGCGAGCGCGGACGAGCCGACGATCTGCGCCGACAGGCCAGGAAAGGCGACCGCAACCTGCACCGTGCCGGCGGATCATTGGCAATTCGAAACGGGCCTTGCCGACTGGTCCCTCCAGAAGACCGGCGGCGAGCGCGACACTTCGCTCGCGATTGGCGAGACGACGATCAAGCTTGGGCTGACCGATAGCTCCAACCTCGAAGTGGACGTGACGCCGTGGCAGAAAGCGACGAGCCGCGTCGGCGGCGCGCACGAAAGCGCCAACGGGTTCGGTGACGTCGATGTCCTTTATAAGCGGCGCCTCACCGCAGCCGACGCGCCCCTGCAGATCAGTGCGCTGCCGTTCGTGAAGATCCCGACCGCGAACCACTCGCTCGGCAATGGCGAATGGGAAGGCGGGCTTCTGATCCCGATCGGCTATGCGATCCCGAAGACGCCGCTGAGCCTCGGGTTCACGCCGGAAATCGACTGGGTCGCCGACGCGGACAGGCACGGCCACCATGCCGCGATGACGCAGGTCGCGAGCCTTGGCTGGCAGGCGACGAGCAAGCTCAACCTGTCGGCCGAGCTCTGGGGCCAATGGGATTGGGACCCTGCCGGAACAGTGCGGCAATATTCGGCGGATGCTTCGATCGCTTATCTTGCCAACAAGCGGGTCCAGCTCGACGCCGGCGGCAATTTCGGCCTGAACCGCAACACTCCGGACGTCGAACTCTACGCCGGCATCGCCAAACTCTTCTGACGGGCAGGTTTCACGCTTCACAAAGAGTAACCAAAATGTCACGCGTCCGGCACTCGACTTGGCGTTAACTCACTGTTAAAAAAGAGTCCTCGTCCGTACTGGACCGTAACGGGGGCATTATGAAATATCTGCTTGCAGGCGCGGCGCTTGCCGCGATCGCCGTACCCGCCCAGGCGCGGGATCATAGCTGGTACTTTGGTCTCGAAGCCGGCGCGCTGTTCCCGCGCGACGACTCACTTCACGAGAGCGGCCCGAATGGCGGCGACCTGGTCGACATCAACTACAAGACCGGCGTCGATGGCGACCTCATCATGGGTTACGACTTCGGAATGTTCCGTGCCGAAGTCGAAGGCTCGCACAAGTGGGCGAAAGTCGACAAGTTCGACATCGGCGGCCGCGACATCAGCGGCAATGGCCATACCAGTGGCTACACGACGATGGTCAACGCCATGATCGACCTGGGTCAGAACGAGACCTGGAACTTCTACGCGGGCGCAGGCGCGGGCTTCGGCTGGTTCCACCAGGATTCTCGGCCGGGCGCTTTCGAGTTCGACATTCGCGATAATGGGAAGTTCGTCTGGCAGGGAATCGCGGGCATTCGCTATGCCGCGTTCCGCTATTTCGACATCGGCCTGAAGTATCGCTATTTCGATGCCGGCACGTTGAGCGATGGCGGCCTCAGCACCAAGTTCCGCACGCACAGCATCCTCGCGAGCCTGATCTATAATTTCTCGCCGGCGGAAGTTCCTCCGCCGCCGCCGCCTCCGCCGCCTCCGCCGCCACCTCCGCCGCCGCCACCGGCGACGCAAACGTGCCCGGACGGATCGGTGATCCTGGCGACGGACACCTGTCCGGCGCCGCCTCCGCCGCCACCGCCTCCCGCTCCAACTCCGGAGCGCGGCCTCTAAAGGCAGGCAGTCAATTGAATGCGGCGGGAGGGAAACCTCCCGCCGTTTTTTTGCGCTCAGTGCGGGAGGAGGGCGTAGGTTCGGCGGAACGCGCGGGCTTCGGCGGCGGTGAAGGCGCTCCGGTCATCGCGCCGGGCGTGCTCGGGAACGCCAGTCACGAAATAAGCGATGCCGCGGCTGCGCGCACGGTCGATCCAGATGCCGCTCTTCATGCCGTAGGCGTCGCCGGCATGGCCGACGAGTGTCGCTCCGCGCGTGCCCATGTTGTCGTGGCAGGCCGGCAGCGGCGTCGCGAGCCGTTGGGTCGCGTGGCCGTAGCTGCAATAGAAACCGCTATCGTCTCCGCCTTCTGATGTGACGCCGTTGTGCCCGTCGTAGCGCCAGACCTGGGTCATCATCGTGTCGACTGACTGCGGCGAAAGGATGCGGACGCCGTCGAGAGAGCCATCGTTCAGGAGCATTCGGCCGATCCGGCCCAGCCCGCGGGCGGAAACGCGCAGGCCGCCCTGGGGCGAAAAGAGCGATCCATTCTCGCCGAGGTGCCAGAGCGAGAGGTCGCAGGGCTGGCCATCCTTGACGAAGACGGGGCAATCGGGACGACGCCCGTGGAGATCGTCCTTCACGGGCTTGCCATCCTGGTCCAGCTCGACCGCGCGGGGAATCTCGGCATCGCTGCAGGTCGGCCAATTGTAGCAGGCGTCGATCTTCATTGGCTCGAGCACGTTGCGGCGCATCCAGATGTCGAATCTTTGGCCGGTCACGCGCTCCATGATTGAGGCGACGATCGGGAAATTGAGGTTGGTGTAGCGGAAGTAATTGTCGCCCGGGCCGTGCTGCGGGTCCCAATTGTTTGGGTCGGCCATGACGGACTGGAGCGAGGTGCCGAGCGGAATCACGTAATCGTCGTCATGCTCGCGCACGGAAGACGTGTGCGAAAGCAACATTCCGAGCGTGATCGGCCGGCCGGGAAAGCTCGGATTGCGCAAGGACCAGCCGAGCCAACGCGAAACGTCGCTGGTGAGGTCGAGCTTGCCGGCTTCGACCAGCCTCATGACTCCAATGCCGACGACCATCTTGCTGACCGACGCGACACGGACGGGATCGTCGGGGGTAACCCGTCGGCCGGTCTGCGGATCGGCGACGCCCTCCGCGAAGCTCGCGATCTCGCCATTGCGGTCGAATGCGACGCCGACCTGGGCGTGGACGGGCGGTTCACGCGGAACGGTCGCGCAGGCGGCGAGCAGCAGCAAAGGCAGGAGAGTCGCGAGGCGCATCGCCCAAGCTTAATCGCGATACGGCGGCAATGACCAGCCGCGCGCGATCGCCCCTGCGCGAAGCGCGAACCCCGCAGCAATGGCGACTGCCGCGGCTGGCCAGACACCCATGCCGACGAGCGTCAGCGCGACGAACAGGCCGGCGGAAAGCGCCGCGGGGGTGACGTACAGTTCGCGGCGCATCAGAACCGATGGCTCTCCGGCGAGAACGTCGCGGATGATCCCGCCTGCGCATGCGGTCAGTACGCCCATCACGAAGGCCGCGACCGGAGACACTCCGTAGCCGAGCGCCTTCGCTGCGCCGTAGGTCGCGTAAGCCGCCATGCCCGCTGCGTCGAACCACAGCAGCGCTTTCCCCGCGAAGCGGCGATGGCTCGCAACCCAGATGAGAAGCGCCGCCGCGATGCAGATGAGAAGCGTGCCGTTGGTGTGCACCCAGAATACGGGCGCTCCGATCAGCAGGTCGCGGAGCGTGCCACCGCCGACTCCCGTGGCGACGGCAAAGAAGATGAAGGTGACGAAGTCGACGCGCTTCTCAGCGGCGACGAGCGCGCCCGAAATCGCGAATACCGCGATTCCGAAATAGTCGAGCAGGACGAGCGCGGTTGGGTTCATGGCCTGAGCCGCCTACATTAGCGCGATGGCGGACGACACCAACATTAGCGGAGCAGCAATCCCGACGCTCGAGGAGTGGCAGCATTGGACGCTGGTGATGGGCAGGGCCCAGCAGATGCTGATGGAGTACTGGGCCGAGCAGATGAAGACGGGCCAGCCGATGCCGAATTGGTCGCCGAGCGCTTTCGGCTTTGGAACCGAGACGCCCGCTAACGATCCGATGGCGCTGATGAGCGCCGGCGCGCAGGCGTGGGCGAAGGGTCTCGAAACCTGGGGCAAGATGCTGGGCGGAGTGGGTACCGCGCCAGCAACCGAAAAGAAGGACCGCCGTTTCGCTGCGCCTGAATGGCGCGAGAACCCGATCTTCGACACGATCAAGAACAGCTATCTTCAGATTTCCGATCAGTTGCTCGGCACGGTCGACCAGATCGAGAATATCGACGCGGACACGCGCGAGAAGCTGCGCTTCGCGACGCGCAGCTTCGTCGACGCGATGAGCCCGTCCAACTTCGCGCTGACCAACCCGCAGGTGCTCAAACGAACGATGGAGACGCGCGGCGAGAATTTGCTCAAGGGCCTCGCCAACATGCTCAAGGACATTGCGGCCGGGCAGCTGACGCAGACCAAGCCGGGCGTGTTCGAGGTCGGGAGGAACCTTGCCACGACGCCGGGCGAGGTGGTCAAGCAGACGCCGCTTTATCAGCTGATCCAGTACACGCCGACGACTGACGCGGTGCTGAAGACTCCGGTCGTGATTTTTCCGCCGTGGATCAACCGCTTCTACATCCTCGATCTCAGCCCCGAGAAAAGCTTCGTGAAATGGTGCGTCGACAATGGTGTCACCCTATTCATGGTAAGCTGGAAGTCGGCTGATGAGAGCATCGCCGACGCGACGCTCGACGATTATGTGCTGAAGGGCCAGATCGACGCGATCGACACGGTG
>DASUCP010000296.1:0-5157 GCA_036275975.1 Sphingomicrobium sp. | reverse complement strand
ATGAGCCAGGGCCCTCTCGCCGTCGGTTGGGCGCAGGATACCGCCGTGCAGCGCAAGATGTGGGGCATGAAGCTTCGCCAGGAGATGACCCGCTACAACCACGTCGCGGGTTTGCGCATCGTCGGCGAAACCGAGCCGCAGCGCCATAATCGAGTCGAGCTCGCCGATGAGAAGGACCAGTACGGGTTGCCGATCCCGCGCATGACCTTCAGCTATTCGGAGAACGACCGAAAATTAATGAAACATTCGATCGGATCGATGAAGGCGGTGCTCGAGGGGGCAGGCGCCAAGGAGTTATGGGTCGACGACGATACGTCGCATCTCATGGGCGGGTGCCGCATGGGCGACGATCAGAATGACAGCGTGGTCGACAAGGACGGGCGCAGCTGGTCCATTCCGAACCTGTGGGTCTGCGACGGGTCGCTGTTTCCGACGAGCGGCGGAGTGAACCCGTCGCTCACTATCCAGGCGAACGCGCTTCGGATCGGCGATCGCATCAAGGACATGGCCGCGCGAGGCGAGCTGTGAGGAAGGTTCCGTCGACAATCGCGAGCATCGAGGACCTGCGCAGGCGTGCGCACCGGCGCGTGCCGAAGCCGTTCATGGATTACGTCGAAGCAGGTTCCTTTTCGGAGATTACGCTTCGCGAGAACCGCCGCGACCTCGACGCGATGCGCTTCCGCGAGCGCGTCATGTTCGACGTCTCGAACCGTAAGCTCGAAACCACGATGCTGGGCGAGAAAGTCGCAATGCCGGTAGCGATCGGTCCGACCGGCATGTGCGGTGCAGTGTGGTCGAACGGCGAGATCCTGTCGTGTCGCGCCGCGCAAGAGTTCGGAATCCCGTTCTCCCTCTCGACGAACGCCTTGCTCTCGATCGAGGACGTTCGCAGCTCGGTCGACAGACCCTTCTGGTTCCAGCTCTACCTCGAGAAGGATCGCGGCTTTTCGAAGGAGCTGATCGAACGGGCGAAAACAGCCGGCTGTCCGGTGCTGGTCCTGACCATGGATCTCCACGTGGAAGGCACCCGGTACGTCGATTTGCACAATGGGCTCGGAATACCGCCGAAGCTCACGCCGGCGAACATCTGGAGCATCGTCTCGCATCCCAGCTGGGCCTTCGCGATGCTCCATTCGAAGCGCTGGAGCTTCGGCAACTACGCCGGCAAGGTGAAGAGCGGGAACGTGAGGGAAATGGCTGAGCTGGTCAGGAGCCAGCTGGATTCTTCGTTCGACGTGAGGACGCTTGAATGGGTGCGTTCCCTGTGGCCCGGCAAGTTAATCGTGAAGGGCATTCTCGACGTCGATGACGCTCATATGGCCGTCGATACCGGCGCAGACGCGATCCTCGTCTCGAACCACGGCGGCCGGCAACTCGATAGCGCACCTTCGACGGCGTCAGCGCTGTCCGCAATCGTCGAAGCCGTGGGCGACAGGACCGAAGTCTATGTCGACAGCGGCGTCCGGTCCGGCCTCGACGTGTTGAAATTTCTGGGACTTGGAGCCCGTGCCTGTTTCATTGGTCGCGCCTATCTCTATGGCCTCGGCGCCTACGGACAAGCCGGGGTTACCAAAGCCCTGCAAATCTTTCGTGATGAGCTCGACATCGCAATGGCGCTGACCGGCGTAACCGATGCGGCGAACGTGCCGAGAAGCGTTCTCGTGAAGGCGTCGCCAGATGAAATCCCGTTCACTCGGGCGGAACATGGGGGAACGAAGCGACCGCGGCGCGTTTTCGAGGGACAGCATTAAGGAGAGCAGTGATGGCCATGACGGGCGGCGACGTTCTTGTCGAAACGCTGATCGACTGGGGCGTAGACACGATCTTCGGGATTCCCGGCGACGGCATCAACGGCGTCTTCGAGTCGCTTCGACAACGCCAGGACAAGATCCGGTTCGTGCAGGTGCGTCACGAGGAGGCAGCCGCGTTCGCCGCCTGCGCCTATGCGAAGTTCACGGGACGGCTGGGCGTCTGCCTCGCAACCTCCGGTCCCGGCGGAATCCATCTTCTCAACGGCATCTATGACGCCAAGCTCGATAACCAGCCCGTGCTCGCGATCACCGGCGCGCAGCATCACGACCTGATCGAAACCTACACGCAGCAGGATGTTGCACTCGACAAGCTCTTCATGGATGCGACCGCATATTCCGTCCGCGTGATGGGCCCGGCGCACGTCGAAGACGTCGTCGAGCAGGCCTGCCGGACGGCTCTCGCCTACCGCCAACCGACGCATGTGATGATTCCGGTCGACTTCCAGTCCCAGCCGGTAAAGGACCGTTCGGAGCGGAACGTCGCGCACCACGTGTCCAACGTAATGGCGCGGGGCGGCCATTTGCCCGACCCCGAGATGCTGCAGCGCGCAGCGGATATCCTCAACGCCGCCGAAAAGCCGTTCATCCTCGCCGGCCGCGGCGCTATCCGCGCGACGCAGGAGCTGATCGCGGTCGCCGAACGACTGCAGGCACCGATCGGCAAGCCTTTGCTCGGCAAGCAGTCGGTGCCAGACGAAAGTCCCTACACGACCGGCGGCGTCGGCCTCCTCGGCACCAGACCAAGCCAGGAAGCGCTCGAAGGCTGCGATACTCTGCTGATCGTCGGCTCGACCTTTCCCTACATCGAATTCTACCCGGCTCCGGGCAAAGCGAAGGCCGTGCAGATCGACATCGACCCCAAGCGGATCGGCATGCGTTATCCGGTCGACGCTGGCCTCGTCGGCGACAGCAGTCTCGTGCTCTCCGAACTGCTGCCGCTTCTCAAGAAAAACGACAGCGGCAAGTTCCTGAAATCCGCACAGGACGCCATGCGTAAATGGCGTGAGGTGATGAACGAACGCGGCACCCGGCGCGAGACGCCGATGAAGCCGCAGGTCGTCACGCACGAACTCAACAAATTGCTCGACGACGACGCGATCATCATCACCGACAGCGGCACGATCACGGCGTGGACGGCGCGGCACGTCGATATTCGCGGATCGATGCAGTTCAGCTGTTCGGGCACGCTGGCCAGCATGGCGTGCGGCCTGCCTTACGCAATCGCCGCCAGCACGGCGTTTCCCGATCGGCAGGTTGTCGCGGTGATCGGCGACGGTTCAGCGGCGATGCTGATGGGCGATTTCGTGACGCTCAGGAAATACAACCTCAACGCCAAGATCATCGTCATCAAGAACAACACGCTCGGTCAGATCAAATGGGAGCAGATGGTCTTCCTCGGAAACCCAGAATACGGCTGCGAGCTCGAGCCGATCGACTTCGCGAAGATGGCGGAGGCGGTCGGCATCAATTCCGTGACGATCGATGATCCGGCAAAGTGCGGCGATCAGTTGCGCGAGGCGCTCGCCACCCCCGGCCCGTGCCTCATCGAGGCGGTGGTGGATCCTTATGAACCGCCGTTCCCGCCGAGCATCGAGGTGAAGCAGGCGATTCACATGGCCGAAGCACTCGCCAAAGGAACGCCGCACGCGATGAAAACCGCGCTCACTCTCGCTTCCGACACGGTCCGAGAGCTGGTGTAGTTTCGTCGCGCTAGCGTTTAGATTCTTGCTGGCGCTCGCGGACCGGTCCGTTCTTCCGCGCGGCGGCGTCTGGCCCGACATCCGCGCTCTTCGATGCGCTTTCGATGCTCTCGTGCAGCGGCCGGTGTACGAACGGGACGAGGACGCCCACGGCGAAGCCCCACACGATCATCGCCAACGCGATACCTGACGCGGCTTCGCCCGCCGGCGCCTGGCCATGGCTCAACACCGGCAGAATGAGCACCGCCCCCGCCGCCCACACCGCGAAGCTGAAGGACATGCCGAAGAGCCAGCCCCCCTTCAGGGCGTTCGCGGCGCGCCCGAAGAAACGCGCGTAGGCCGCGCCCGCGACCGCCATCGCCACCAAGCCGAGCGCAAGGGTCGCGACCCAGGACAGCCCAAGAATATGCGCTTCGACCCTGAGCGATCCGAAATAGGTCAGAACGCCGATGGCGGGCACCGTGGCGAGAATGCCGGAGATCGCGCCGGCGAGCAGCGGGCGCTGGCTGGGCCCCGGATCATAGCCATGAGCATCGAGGAAGCCGCGGATCATTGCAGGATCTCCGCCAATGCCTTGCACCGCCGATAGTCGGGCTGGTCGCGATAAAGATCGATGAGATGCTTGTAGGCGAGACCGACGATCCGCGACTCGCGGTTGAGGTCGAAGAGGCCGACCGGATAGACGAGGCCAATCGCCTCGCTCATCGCGATGCTCCAGTCGATCTGATCGGTAAGGCTGTACCAGGTGAAGCCGACCAGCGGCACGCCGGCCTTCGCGAGCAGCTGGACGTTATGCCATTGCCGCCACAGCCAGCGCGGCGCGCCGTCTGCGTCCATCTTGTTGGTCTCGGTATGCATCATCGGCCTGCGGTAGCGCTGCCAATATTGGTCCGCGATGACGTACCAGCCGAACAGCTCACCCAACGCACGCGCGTTTCCCTGACGGTCGATCAGCCGCTCGTTCCACTCGTAATAATCCACCCCAAGAATAGAGCGCGGCGGCACTTCGCGCTTGCCGAGCCGGATGATGTCGTCCTCCGAAACGCCCTGCTGGCAGAGGAGATCGTGCATTCGCTTGCTCAGCGGATGCGCGAAGATCAGGTCGAGCGGCAGGAAGCGCCGCTCATTCGCTTCATGTGCGATCTGCTGAATGTGCGAATCGGGGCAGCACGGCTGGTAGAATTCGCTGCTCTCGCTGTTGATGAAGACCGCGTCGTTTCTTCGTTTGAGGATCGCGTCGCTCATCCGGATGCTTGCATTGGCCAGGTTCCACGCCGCCCTGACGTATGCGCCTTCATCGTGCAGCTGCTCGTTCCAGAGCCCATCGATCGCGCTCATGCGCGCGCACACGTACATCTCGTTGACCGGCGTGTAGAAACGCGCCCACGGATAGCGTTCGGCGAACGCTCCCGCATATTCTTCGAGAGCCCGGCCGATGTCGGGGTTCTGGAAATTGCCGAGCCAGGACGGCGCTCCGAAATGGCAAAGATCGACGATCGGTTCGGGCCCGTGTTCTCGAAGCTCCTCCATTTGCGGATCGCTGTATGTCCAGTCGTATCGGCCCGAACCTTCGAAGATCAGGTGGAGCGGGGGTCCGTATCGGATGTGCGTGATCCCGATCTCACGCGCGAGCTCGAAATCCTTCT
>DASUCP010000295.1:0-2504 GCA_036275975.1 Sphingomicrobium sp. | reverse complement strand
GTTCCTGGAGATCGATCACCAGCAGGCGAATGGGCTCGCCGACCTGCACCGCGGCGAGACCAATTCCAGGCGCGGCGTACATCGTCTCGAACATGTCGGAAACGAGCATCTTCAGCTCGTCGTCGAAGGTCTCCACCGGCTTGGAAATCTGCCGTAGGACCGGATCGGGCGTCTCGTAGATACGGCGAATGGCCATGGGTCGGATTTAGTCTTTCAGCACAAGGGGTTCAAGAAACCGGGCGGCGGGCGCGCAGCGCCTGGGCGAGCGTTCCCTCGTCGAGATAGTCTAGCTCACCTCCGACGGGAAGTCCGTGGGCCAACTGGCTGAGACGAATGGGAAAAGCTTCAAGCCGTTCTGCGAGGTAGTGAGCAGTGGTTTGTCCTTCGAGCGTGGCGTTCATCGCGAGCACCACCTCATCGACTCCGCCCTTCGAGACACGCCCAACCAGCTGGTCGATGCTGAGATCTTCCGGGCGAACACCGTCCAGCGCCGAGAGGCGTCCGCCGAGCACGTGATACCGACCGGGAAAGAGCCGCGAGCGGTCGAGTGCCCAAAGGTCGGCGACCTCCTCGACCACGCACAGCATCTTCTCGTCGCGCTTCGGGTCGCGGCAGATGCTGCAGGGGTCGGACGTGTCGAGATTCCCGCAGACGGAGCAGGTCGATAGCTTGTCCGCGACACTCTGAAGCGCGGCGAGCAATTGCTGGAGCGCCGTCTCGCGCTTTTTCATCAGGTACAGCACGGCGCGGCGCGCGGACCGGGGGCCAAGCCCCGGAAGCCGCGCGAGCGCTTGCGATAGTGCTTCGATTTCCTGACTTGCCACTCTGAGCGCCGAGGTAGGCAATTCGTGCCGCTTTCGCCATAGGCGACGCGATGCGCATCGTCTTCATGGGATCGCCGGACTTCGCCGTGCCCAGCCTCAATGCGCTGGTGAATGCCGGCCATGACGTGGTCGCGGCTTATTGCCAGCCGCCCCGACCCGCCGGGCGGGGCAAGGCTGACCGCAAAACCGCCATTCACCGGCGCGCGGAAGAGCTCGGAATCGAGGTGCGGACGCCCAAGACATTACGCGATGCAGGGGAGCAGGAACGCTTTCGGCAGCTGGACCCCGATATGGCGGTGGTTGCTGCCTATGGCCTGATCCTGCCGCTTCCGATCCTCGAGGCGCCGAAGGCCGGATGCGTGAACGTCCATGCCTCGCTTTTGCCGCGCTGGCGAGGAGCGGCGCCGATCCAGCGCGCGATCCTTACCGGCGACGAGATCAGCGGCGTCACCATCATGAAAATGGACGAAGGACTAGACACCGGACCCATGCTCCACCGGCTGACGCTAGACATTCGCGGCAAGAACGCCGGTCAAGTCACGGAAGAAATGGCAGAACTTGGCGCGCAGGCGCTGCTCGACTGGCTGGGCGACCCAACGCCGCCGGAGCCGCAGCCGGTCGGCGGAATCACTTATGCTTCGAAGATCGACAAGGCCGAGACGCGGATTGACTGGAACAACAACGCGCAGGAGATCGAGCGGCAGGTCCGCGCGTTTGCGCCTGCGCCCGGCGCCTGGTTTGAAACGAATAGCGAGCGGATCAAGTTGCTCGCCGCGCAGGTCGGCGCCGATGCCAGCGGCAAGGCCGGGGAAGTCCTCGATGACGGCCTCAGCATTGCTTGTGGGACCGGGTACATCCGCCCGCTGAAGGTCCAGCGCGCCGGCCGGTCGCCGATGTCGCCCAGCGACCTGCTGCGTGGCTTCCCCATTCCGAAGGGCACCGTCCTCAAGTGACCCGCTGGCGGCTCACGGTCGAATATGACGGCGGCCCCTTCATGGGCTGGCAGCGGCAGGAGCATGGGCCGTCGGTCCAGCAGACGCTCGAGGAAGCGCTTCAGCGGATGACGGGCGAAGACACGGCCTTCATCGCCGCCGGACGAACGGACGCCGGAGTCCATGCGTTGGCGATGAGCACGCATGTCAACGTCGCGAAGATGCTGACGCCGCATCGCCTTCGCGAAGGGCTTAACGCGCTGGTGCGCCCTCACCCGATCTCCGTCCTAGAGGTGAAGCAGGTCGCCGACGACTGGCACGCCCGGTTCTCCTGTGTCGGCAGGCGTTACCTCTACCGCATCCTCAACCGCCGCGCTCCGCCCGCGCTGGAGAGCGGCCGGGTTTGGCACATTGCGGTTCCGCTCGATGTCGACGCCATGCAGGAGGGCGCGTCTTACCTCATCGGGCGTCACGATTTCACGACCTTCCGCTCGGCGCAGTGCCAGTCGGAAAGCCCGGTGAAGACCCTCGGCCGACTGGAGGTCAGCCGCGCCGGCGAGGAGTTCCACGTCACTGCAGCGGCCCGGAGCTTCCTTCATCACCAGGTCCGCTCGATGGTCGGCTGCCTCGCTCTCGTTGGCCGCGGCCAGTGGTCACCGAAGGATATGCGCAAGGCGCTCGAGGCGCGCAACCGCGCCGCGCTCGGCTTCAACGCGCCGCCGCACGGGCTCTATTTCGTCGAGGCGAT
>DASUCP010000294.1:0-10196 GCA_036275975.1 Sphingomicrobium sp. | reverse complement strand
CGCTACAATTGCAGCGTGTCCAGCCCATTGCGGCGGCGCGGCAAAAGAGCCACTTGGCGGCCATGATCAGGATCATCGGAAGCTTCGTCAGTCCGTACGTCCGCAAGGTGCTGGCGTGCATGAACCTCAAGGACCTGGATTACGAGGTGGACCCGATCACGCCGTTCTACGGCAATGACGAGTTCCAGCGGCTGAGCCCGCTGCGGCGCATCCCCGTGTTGGTCGACGGCGATTTCGCGGTCAGCGACTCGTCGGTGATCTGCGCTTATCTGGATGAGGCCTATCCGGGCCACGCGCTGTTCCCGACCGATCCGAAGAACCGCGCCCGTGCGCGCTGGTTCGAGGAGTTCGCCGATAGCCGACTCGGCGAGCTCTTCATCTGGGGGCTGTTCTACCAAAAGATCGTACATCCGATTGTGTGGGGGGAGCCCGGCGATCAGGCCCGGATCGAGAAGTCGCTCACCGAGGACATCCCGACCGCACTGGATTATCTCGAGCGGGAGTTGCCCGCAGATGGATTCCTGTTGGGCGACATCGGCGCGGCAGACATCTCCATTGCGAGTTTCTTCCGCAACGGCGCTTACGCAGGGTTCGAAACTGATGCCGAACGCTGGCCGGTGACTGCGGCGTTCGTCGAGCGAACGCTGGCTCACTCGTGCTTTGCCGACCTGCTGCGGTTCGAGGACGTCCAGCGCAGCGCCGAGATCAAAAGCCGGCGGCAGGCTCTACTCGACGCCGGCGCGCCGCTGACAAGTGAAACGCTCGGCGAGCGCGAGCCGCGCCGAGGCATGATGCGCCTCTAGGCCGGTTTCTTCGGCTTCGCCGCGCAGTCGCCGAGGATGTCCGTCTTCGCCTTGGGCTTGGGCGCGGGCTTCGCATTCTCGACGGGCTTCGGGGGAGTGGCATCCGCGACTTTCGACGAATGAGACTTCTGCGCCGTCGGCGCGGGCTTGCTGAACGAGAACGGCTTGGCGTCGCACGTCGATTTGTCGGCTGCTGTCGCAGCGGTCCCGAACGCCGCCAGGCCCGCGATGAGCAGTATCTTACGCATCTCCGCGACTTAGCATGGAATCCGGCAGCGCTTAATATTGGTGGCCCGAAATCCAGTGCTCGAAACGTGTTCGCAGGGAGCGCCGCGAGGGGATGAACCCCGGCTCCGGCAACGTGGGCTCGTCCGGCGCCTCGTACAGCGTCAGGTTCTCCGGCATTTTCGGCCGAAGCGTCTCGCGACCGCGGAGCAGATCCTCGGCCATCGCCAGCGAGCGGTGCACATCCTCTGCCGTGAACGGCTTCATCAGGCAGCCGAGCGCAAGGTCCGGCATGGGGAACCGCGGCGCCTTGCCGCTGACGAACAGGCACGGGACGCCAAGGTCATTGAGCCGCACCGCGACCGAGAAGCCCGTCGTGTTGTGCGCCAGGTGGAGATCCAGCAGGACGAGGTCGGGATCGTGCGTCTCAGCCGCAGCGATCGCGGTGTCGGCATCGTCTGCGGTTGCGACCACCCGATAGCGCGGATTATCCTCCACCAGATATTTGAGCGTGATTGCCAGCTGCGAATCGTCTTCGACGACCAGGATCTTGAGCACCCGCGAGCCTCCCCGAACTCGACGGACATTCCCCCGAGGAAATCCGTGGGTCGATGCTCGCCCGGAATGACCGCGATGCGAATCCCCCTTGAACGAAGTTATCGCCAAGCCGACTCAACGGCGCGCCCAAACGAACGAAAGGCGCCGCGAGCGGGGACCCTCGCGACGCCTTCCGGGCAATTCGGGTGAAACTTAAGCGCGGTAGAAGATGTGCGCGCCGATCTGCTGAACCTCCTGGAGGTTCCGGCGCCACGACGGCGCGACATAATCGGCATGGTACCAGAGCACGTCCGGCCCGACGCTCGGCACCACGTTGGCGACCGCGAGCTCGGCGACCGCTTCGGCCTTCTTCCAGGCATCGCAATTCGGGTCGGCGTAGGGAAACTGGCCGTGCTGAACGAACGAGAATTGCGCCGGCTGCTTCACCACCGAGCACCAGCTCGCCGGGTAACGGCCCGAAGCGGCGCGGTTCATGACGACCCGGGCAACGGCGAGCTGACCCTCGACCGATTCACCGCGCGCCTCGAAATAGACGGCAGTCGCGATGCAGTTCATTTCCTCGGGAAGCGGAGCGTTGGTCGCGAACTTGTCGACCAGCGCGTAGAGCGGCCAGCCGCCCTTGTAGAGCCACGCGGCCTGCGTCGCGATCGACGGAGCGAGGCTCAGCGTCACCGACTTGGCCGGCTGCGGCTGGAACACGGTGCCGGCGGCGTTCGCGACGGCAGTCGTCGCTGCAACCACCGGACGCGCCAGGGTCGAAGTGACCGAAGCGGCGGCGCCGAGCGGAGTGGACGTCGAAGTCGCGGTCGACTTGAGATTGTAATTGATCGGAAGCGCCTGCGCGTCGGCCGCACTGGACCCGACCGCAAGCATCACAACGCCGATGACTGCAGACGCAACACGCCCGCCAAAAAGCTTTACCACTAGACCTTTTGCCCTTGTCTGGCGGGAGATATGCCCGCTGGAGGCGCTTTCGCGCGTTTGAATTCTCCAGCGGGGGATCGCCCGTCTTGCCCTCGGAGCCCGGCGTCTAATGCGCCTTCGGCTCGCTCGCTCTCTCTTGCTGGAGCCCAGATATGTTAAGTTTACCGGGGTGGAAACCACTCCTCGGTGAATCGAGCGACTCGTGCGATGGAATCCGGAACTCTTTCAAAACGTTCAGTTTTCTGGAGTTTTCCACAGATGTCGCGGCTCGGTTCGTCGGCCATTCCGCTCGGCTCATCGGCGATGTAACGAAAGCCGACAGGGAGGTGTCGCAAAATGAGCCATTGGCTGATGAAGTCCGAGCCCGAAAGTTACAGCTGGGACGACCTGGTGCGCGACGGCGGCACCGAATGGGACGGCGTGCGCAACAACGCCGCGCGGCTGCATCTCAAGGCCATGAAGGCGGGCGACGAGGCGTTCTTCTACCACAGCATGTCCGACAAGGCGGTGGTGGGGATCATGCGCGTCACTCGCGAAGCCGAACCCGACCCCAAGGCGCCCGACTGGGTCCGGGTCCGGGTCGAGCCGGTGCGTCCCCTCCCCCACCCGGTCACCCTCGCTGAGATCAAGGCCGAGCCGAGCCTCGCGAAGATGGAGCTGATCCGCCAGTCGCGACTGTCGGTCGCCCCGGTCCGGGACGAGGAGTGGAAGTTGGTGCTGGAGCTGGCCAAGGGCCGTTGAACGCCCCGCACAGGCGCCACGGGCGCCATTTGCCGTAGGTCTGCGGCGGCAGCCGGCGCATTTCCTCGAAACAGCCCCGACTTGACGAACGCATAGGCGCCGAGCGGCGCGACGCAACGCCGCACCGCGATATTCGTTACTGCTGCGAGCCGTGCGAATATTCACAACGTTCATGGTCGTGAGCATGTTTGAGCCAATGCGTTCGCAGGCGAAACGCAGCGAACGCAGCAGTCCTACGCGTGCGTGCGCGCGCGGGTTGCCCGGCTGGAAGTTGCCAAAGTTGGCGGTGCCACGCGCGCGCACGCGAGGGAGATGGGTGATGGTGCGGAGCAAGGGCGTCGGCTGCGGCTGCATCCGCGAGGATAAGCCATAAAAAGGGTGTTGTAGGAAAATGGTTTCGCTGACCGGATGAATGTCCGCTTTGGGTGGAAAACCGCCATTGGCTCAATCCGCACAATGGCCATTAGGACGCGATTATCGTTCGAGTAGTTGTCCGCTCTTCCAAAGCATGTACGCCGCGACGACAAAGATCAACGTGGAGAAAATCGTCGTAAGCTGACCCTTGCCGGAAAGGTGTTTTGCAGCTCGCGTTCCCCCAAAACTGCCCAGAAATCCCCCGCCGACGAAGAGGAATGCGAGGGGCCAATCGACGAGTCCGGAAAATGCGTAGTTAACCGCGGTCGTCAGGCCGAACGCCGTCACGGCAACGAGCGACGATCCAACTGCCATTAGCATTGGCATGCCCGTTGCCGCGATCAGCGCGGGGCCGATTAGGAAACCGCCGCCGATTCCGAAAAATCCCGAAAAAAGGCCGGTTCCGAAGCCGAAAAGGACAAGCTTGCCTGCGTTCTCCTGGCCCAGCTTCACTCCCGCATCGCCAACGTGCCCCCTTCGGCGGAGCATCAGCACTCCGACGAGGACCATCACCAGTGCGAACAGAAAAAGGAGTTTTTGGCCGTCAAACGCCTTGCCGAGCGTTGAGCCGATTGCGGCGCCAACAATGCCCGACACGGCGAACACCGATGCACAGCGCCATTTCACATTGCCAATCCGGTGATGGCTGAACAGGCCAAAGGCAGCGTTGGCAGCAACGGCGAATGCGCTGGTTCCTATTGCTATATGCGGATCGCGAACGCGCACGAGATAGACCATCAGCGGGACCGCCAGGATCGACCCGCCGCCGCCCACCAATCCAAGCACGAAGCCGACGAGCGCGCCAGAAAAGCCCCCGACCAGGTATTGCAGCGGCGCGAGGGTCACTTGACGGGCGCGGTTTGGAGAAGCCTCGGCTCGAGCGATCCGAGGTCGTAACCAGCGTTTGCCGCTGCCGCGAGGATTCGCTTCGCACTGCGCTTTCCGCGTTTCGAAAGCGCCCAGACGCTCGCAGATCGGTTACCGGTGCGGCAAAATGCCAGCGTCGGACCCCGAGTGTTTAAAATCGCCTTCACGAACGCAGCAACGTCCTTGTCCGCGATCTCACCAGAAATCGGAATGTAGGTGTAGTCGAGACCAAGACCGCGCGCAGCCGTCTCGAGGTCGGCGGACGACGGCTGACCGGGTTCTTCATCGTCGGGGCGATTGTTTATGAGAGCGCGATAGTGCGCCGCAATCTCTGGCAAGTCGCCAAGGCGCACTTGTCCCGTAACCGCGAAACCGGGCGCCAGGACTCGCGGAGCGATCATCTTGAGCCACTCGCGAAGGGTGCGGGGTGTCTGACTTGGAGCGAGGGTGTTCCCGAAAGCGTCCACGCGGCGATCGTGCCGGCCGGAAGGCTAATGATGAAGGCTGCTGACTGGATCCAAGGCGGCCCCTTGTCCGCAATCGTCAGCGCGCGTGCGACGAGAGCGCTCACGCCGGCAATTCTCCCTGACAGGAGCAGAAACAGCCAGGCGGCGGTGCCGATCAGCAGGGCGCCGACGAGTGCCGCAACCGTGTGAGCGAAAGTAAGTGGAACAATCACAGAACGTTCAGCGGAAGCTTGAGGTAGGCGGTGCCGTTATCTTCCGGCTCGGGAAGCCGGCCACCACGCATGTTCACCTGCACGGAAGGCAGGATGAGCTTCGGCATGTCCAGCATGGAATCGCGCTTCGTCCGCATCGCCACGAACTGGTTCTCGGTGACCCCCTCGTGAACATGAATATTGCCGTCGCGTTCCGCTGCGATTGTCGTCTCCCACGCAAAATAGGGCCGTTGCGGCGCCTGATAGTCGTGGCAGAGGAAAGCGCGTGTCTCTCCCGGCAGCGAGGTGAGGCGATGAATGGACTTGTAAAGCTGGCGCGGGTCGCCGCCGGGGAAATCGCACCGCGCGGTACCGTAGTCGGGCATGAACATAGTGTCGCCGACAAAAACCGCGTCACCGATTACATATGCCATGTCGGCGGGAGTGTGCCCCGGGACGTAAAGAGCGATGGCGGGTAAATCGCCAACACTGAACAAGTCCCCGTCTTCGAACAGGTGGTCGAACTGCGATCCGTCGCGGGCGAAGTTCGGTCCCTCGTTGAAGATCTTCCCGAAAACTTCTTGCACGGTTCGAATGTTGGCGCCGATCGCGATTTTGCCGCCGAGTTTCTGCTGGAGATAGGGCGCTGCGGACAGATGGTCGGCGTGAGCATGAGTCTCGAGGAGCCACTCGACGGTGAGCGCTTCGGTTTCGATATATTCGATCACGAGCTGTGCGGCAGCGAAGGACGTGCGTCCGGACGGCTCGTCGAAATTCATCACGCTGTCGACGACCGCTGCCTTTTTTGTGGACGGATCGTGAACGACGTGCGTGGCGGTAAAGGTGGTCTCGTCGAAGAACGTCCGCACCACTGGCCGACCGACGTCACCGCGAAGCGCGCGTTCCACTACTTCCTCAGCCTGCTTAAGCATCGGGTCGAGGTGCATTTCAGTCTCCTTTGCCCCCCTTCTCCGTCCGCAGTCGGCCGCGCGACATACGGGATTGTCGCAACTCCGCGGTGGTCAACGAACGCCCCAGTGTAATGTCTGGAATGGGTCGAAAACGGACGTTCGCGACGGCAAGTTTGGGTGGAACGCTGACATTGCAGCTCGCCGCGCAAGCGCCTCAGGTGGACGGCGGGGAATTTCCGGCAGGATAGGGTGCGCTGGTCTGCGTGCCCGCGAGATGGCCGGCCTTCACCCAGGTCTTGCAGCCGCTCGGCCCCGCTCGGGCAGTCGTAATCTCGCCTCGAGGAAGGCGCAGCCACGACTGCGGCTCGAACGTCTCGCCTCCCTCGAGAAAGCCGCCCTCCAGTACCAACAGCTCGATCCCCCCGGGATCGCCGAGCTTGACCACGGCATTCGGCGCCCAGCGCTCCAGCCGCACATCCTCATGCTGGTCGTGGAAAAGCGGCATCAGATCGACGCCGTTGCGATCGGGCGCGGGTACGAATGGCATCCTGCTCGTGTCGATACGCACGTGCGTGCGGTCGTCTGGATCGAATTGCCACAGCTTGACCATGATGGTGCAGCCCAGCTCGGATCCCGGCGTGTGATGCGAGGTTGGCGGATTGCGGATGTAGAACCCGGCCGGATAGTTGCCGTGCTCGTCCTGAAACACGCCGTCGAGCACCAGGAACTCCTCTCCACCGCCATGTGTGTGGCTCGAAAAACGGCTTCCCGGCGCGTAACGCACGATGGACGTCGCGCGAGCCACTTCATCTCCGATCCGGTCGAGCATCCGTCGTTCGACGCCCGCGATCGGGGACGGTACCCAGGGCATGCGCGCCGCATGGGCGGCGGCCCGCTGCGAAAAGTCTGCGTTCAGTTCCAACGATCGTCCCCCGTCAAACATTCGAGACGCTAGGACGCGCTGCGACGCGCTCGCGCCAGGCGTGCAGATTCGACAGTTTCGCTGGCACTTCGACTTCGGCGAAATCTGCATAAGCGAGCCCCACAAAGGCGGTGATGTCGGCCATGGAGAAGCCCTGCCCCGCGAGGTATGGCTGGACGGCAAGAACGTCGTCGAGATAGCTCATGCCGACAATAGCGCGCTCCCGGTTCTTCTCGCCCCATTCGGGATTCTGGTAGGTCTCGATCTGCGGCCCGAGACCAGGCGTCGCGTGGTGGAAATAGATCGCCACGGCGTCGAATAGCCCGGCCTCCGCTCGACGCTGCATCATGTGCACGATTGCGCGCTCCCTGGGACCTTTGCCGGTCAGCGTTGGCTTGCCCTCCAGGTTATCGAGATATTCGGTGATCGCGGTGCACTCGGCGATCGTCGTTCCATCCTCGAGTTCCAGCACGGGCACGGCCCCGGAAGGATTCTTGGCGAGGAACTCGGCACGTTTGTGTTCGCCCGCCGGCACGTCGACGGAGATGAACTCGACGCGATCGGTAAGACCCTTCTCCGCGAGCGCGATCCGCACCCGCGTAGGGTTAGGGAATCCCTTGAAGTCGTAGATTCGCATTTCTCTCAATCCTGCTGGTCGGCGCTCAAGCGCCGATGACATGGGTGCTGTGCGTGAGCGCTGCTCCGGCACGAAGCGCGACGGCGACGAACGCAGTCTCTGCGAACTCCTGCTCACTTGCACCGGCCGCCGCCGCGGCTTTCCGATGGACCTCGATGCAGTACGGGCACTGCGTCGTGAGAGCGACGGCGACCGCCATCAGCTCTTTGTATTTCTTCGGGATCGCGCCGTCCCCCAGCGCTTCGACATCGAGCGCCCGGAATCCGGCCATTGCACGCGGCGCGAGCGCGCCGAGCTCAGTCAGCCTCTTCAGGTTTCCAATTTCATACATCGCCTTACCCTCTCTACTAATCGGTAGATGCAAGAGACAAAATTATTGGGCGTTCCGGCCGGCCATGACGCCGCCATCGACGGGGAGGACGACGCCCGTGATCCACCCGGACGCGGTATCGTCGGCCAGAAACAGCAGCGCCGAGGTGATGTCGTGGGGCTGCCCATTTCGACCCAGCGGATGGAAGGCGTTGAATGACGCCAGTTGGTCCGAAGTCAGCAATGGATCGAAGAGCGGCGTCTCGACGACGCCCGGTGCAATTGCATTCACACGAATTCTGTCGGGCGCGAGCTCAATCGCGAGCGCTCGGGTCAGCGAATGAATGCCGCCCTTTGCCATCGACGGCGCGCTCGATGGAGTTGCCGCAATTCCCTGCATCGCCCAGATCGAACCGATGCTGATGATCGCTCCGCCGCCCTGTTTCTTCATCTGACGAACGGCGTTCTGGGTGAGACCAAAATAGCCGCCCATGAGATTGAAGTAGCCGCTGAGATCGTCTTGCGAGACCTCGAGGAAAGGCTTGGGCTCGAAAATGCCGGCATTGTTGAACAAGACATGGATGCCGCCGAAGCGCTCGACCGCCGTCGTTACCACCAGAGCGCTTGTCGTCGGGTCACCGATGTCTCCAGTGACGCAGGCGACGTAGTTGCCGCCGGGGTCGATGCTCGAAGCCACTTGCTCGAGTTTGTTGGCACGCCGCCCGTTGAGGACCAGGCTCGCACCGGCCGCTCGCATTGCTCTCGCCGCATCCGCTCCCATGCCGGTGCCGGCGCCGCTGATAACGACAACTTTGCCCTCAAGACTCATAGCTTATTCTTCCGACTAGTTGGTAGCTTCGCAGGATGTGTCGATTGCATTGGGCTGGATTCCTTCCTTGCTTAGTGCTGCCGTCGGCGTCGGGCTCGGGCGGGACGCCGCTCGGGCGAACGAAGTCCGTTCAAGAGCCCCTCGACCGTCTCATCGAATGCCGCGGGGTCCCGCGTCGAAAGCCCGATGATTAATGCGCCCTGCAAGGCGGACAGCACCGTGCGTGCGTCGCGGCGCGGCTGGATGTCAGGCCTTAGGCGAGCGTCGGAATCGTCTTCCAGGGTCTTTTCGAGCCAGTCCAGGTTGACCGACATGAAGCGGCGGACGCCCTTCTGGACACGATCGGGAAGCACGGCGATCTCGGAAGCCAGCACGCCGCAGAGGCAGGCTTCCTTTCGACCCAGGCCTTCGCGATACAGCTCGGCATAGCGTTGGAGTTGCTCGAGGGGATCCGATGCTTCCTTATGGATCTGATCCAGCTTCTCGGAGAAGCTCGCGGTGTACGAGTCGACGACCGCCTCGCCCAAATCCTCCTTGCTCGGGAAGTGATGGTGAATAGACGCCTTGCGGATTCCGACAACGTCGGAGAGGTCGGCATAAGAGAAGGCGGAATAGCCCTGGCGGCGAACCAGGCCCGTCGCAGTTTCCATCAACAGATCGCGCGTATTCCGACTCATCGTTCATGTCCTACCAACTGATAGGTAGTATCGTCAAGCCGGAAAAATGTATTCCTGCGGGATAACTGCGCGTCGAGCGGACCTGAGGCCCTAGTGTCCGCAACGTGTGGAAAGCAGATATCCCGCTAGTGGCAGCTTTGGATTGAAAGCAGACACTCGGCTAACGGCAACTTTGGGTCGAAAACGGACGTTCGCGACGGCCTTTACGCCGCCTCCGCCCTCCGCGCCTCGCGCTTCCGCTCGTGGGGATCGAGAAACCGCTTCCGGATCCTTACCGCCTTCGGCGTCACCTCGACCAGCTCGTCGTCGGCGATGTAGGCGATGGCTTGTTCGAGGCTCATGCGCCTGGGCGGGGTGAGGCGGATGCCTTCGTCCTTGCCGCTGGCGCGGAAGTTGGTGAGCTGTTTGGACTTCAGGGGATTGACCTCGAGGTCCTGAGGCTTGGCGTTCTCGCCGATGACCATGCCTTCGTAGAGCATCTCGCCGGGTGAGACGAAAAGGATGCCGCGCTCCTCCAGCGCGTTGAGCGCATAGGCGACCGCGGGGCCCTGCTCCATCGAGATGAGGACGCCGTTCTGGCGGCCGGCGATGGGGCCCTTGTAGGGGCCGTATTTCTCGAACAGCCGGTTCATGATGCCGGTGCCGCGCGTGTCGGACAGGAACTCGCCGTGATAGCCGATGAGGCCGCGTGACGGAGCCGAGAAGGTCAGGCGGGTCTTGC
>DASUCP010000293.1:0-5377 GCA_036275975.1 Sphingomicrobium sp. | reverse complement strand
CTCATTAACCATTCGAGGTCTGAAGGGAAAAGGTTAATATTTCCTAACCGGCTGGATTCCTTGGCTTGTTGCAAGGGAGTCACAAATCCACCCACAGCTTGCCCACCGTTTGTCCACCGGAGGAGTCCCCGCGTTTGCTCTCGCGATACGCGTCCGCCATGGGGCGCGCTGTGGATCTTTCGGAACGCATCCTCTTCATCGACGCGGAAGCGATCGTGCTCGACAAGCCGGCCGGCTTGCCCGTCGACGCGCCCCGCCGCGGCGGGGATTCGATTGCTTCCCGCCTCGATGAGTTGCGCTGCGGCTTCAAACGACCGCCGACCCCCATGCACCGCCTCGACACCGACACCAGCGGCTGCCTGCTTTTCGCGCGCAGCCCAAAAGCCAGGTCGCAACTGCAGCAGGCGTTTGAGCAACGGCGCGTGGAGAAATACTATCTCGCGGTGATCGGCAGCGAGGTCGGCGAGGCGGAAGGCGCGATCGACGTGCCGCTCGCGAAGACCTCGACCGCCGAGGCGGGGTGGCGAATGATTGCTGACGAACATGGCCTTGAAGCGACAACGCGCTGGCGGCGGATCACGGTTCGCGATGGGTCCACCCTGGTCGAGTTTCGTCCCGTGACGGGACGCACGCACCAAATCCGCGCGCATGCGCGTGAGGCATTTGGAAGCGGCATCCTCGGGGATCGCGTCTACGGTATTCCAGGCGGACCGATGTTGCTGCACGCGTCGCGGCTCGTGGTTCCTCGCGGCGGCAAGGCTACCATCGATGTGACCTCGCCATTGCCCGACTATTTCGGAGAGTGGTCCGATGCGGCCTGAGGACGTGATTATCCCGGAGGAGGCTCTGAGCGAAAGCTTCCTCGCGGCGACTGGGCCGGGCGGGCAGAACGTGAACAAGGTCGCGACCGCCGTCCAGCTCCGCGTAGACCTGTTCAGGCTCGGACTGCATCCCGACGCGTACGAGCGGCTGAAGCAAATCGGCGGAAGCCGGGTGACCAGCGGCGGCGAGCTGATCATCACAGCGCGCCGCTTTCGCACCCAGGAGGCGAACCGCACCGATGCAAGGCGCCGTCTGGCGGAAATGATCGCCGCCGCCCATATGGCTCCGCGCAAGCGCAAGCCGACGCGGCCGTCGAAAGCTGCTAAAGCTGAGCGCGTCGAAAAGAAGCGGCAGCGCAGCGCGGTCAAGCAAACGCGCGGAAAGGTGACCTTCGACTGATGTTCGACTTCAAGATCCCCGCCGACGACAAGGCGACCATGTACCGCGACCTCGCCAGCGCCCTCGAAGGCCTCGTGGCCGGAGAGCCGGACGCCATCGCCAACATGGCGAATGCGTCGGGCCTGATCTACGAGACGCTGCCCGATGTGAATTGGGTTGGCTTCTACCGCAACATCGATGGCGAGCTGGTGCTCGGGCCGTTCCAGGGTCGGCCGGCATGCATCCGCATGACCTTTGACCAGGGCGTCTGCGGCGCGGCAGCGAAGACCCGCCAGGTCCAGCGGGTCGAGGACGTCCACAAATTCTCCGGCCACATCGCATGCGACAGCGCCTCGAACAGTGAGATCGTCGTTCCGCTGGTCCGCGACGGCGAGCTCATCGGCGTGCTCGACATCGACAGTCCGAAGTTCGCGCGCTTCAACGAAGAGGATGAAGCCGGCGTCGTGAAGCTCGGCGAAATCCTCTCGCGAGTTCTTTAGCTGAGTTGCTCCAGCCGCTCGTCAGTGAGCGAGCCGGGAATGATCATCACAGGGCAAGGCAGCTTGCCGGCGTCGTTGCCGGTGAAGTTGACTACCAACGGACCCGGACTTCCGCTCGGCGCAGCTCCAAGCACGAGCGCAGCCACATCATCGCGGCCGTCGAGATAGTCGCGAACCGTGCGAACGACCTCGCCCTGCTGGATGATGATGTTCGCCTCGACTCCGGACTCATCGAGGATGTCCCCGATGCCGGCGCTGACCACGCCCTCGATCCTCAGGCGCTGTTCCTGCTCGATCGCCGCCTGGACGCCACCGAACTGCACGAAATCCTGAGGTTCGACGATTCCAAGGACCTCTATGCGTCCGCTCGTCTTGGACGCTCGGCGAGCGGCGAAGCGAAGCGCAACGCGCGACTCCGCGCTGTCGTCGACCACGACGAGATAGGTCCGTTTGGCCGAGGACTCCCCCATCGACCGCAACTGCTGCGGCAAAGTGCAGCGGAGCGCAAGCGGCAGGCCAGAGTCTTCGGCTCGCCCTTGACCTTACCGGTCGCATTGGCTTTGAGCCGCGCGAGCCTTCCAACCCGGACACGCCCCCATGCCGATCGAACTCAAAATGCCCGCGCTTTCCCCGACGATGGAGGAGGGCACGCTCGCCAAATGGCTGGTGAAGGAGGGCGACAAGGTCGCGTCCGGGGACATTCTCGCCGAGATCGAGACCGACAAGGCGACCATGGAGTTCGAGGCGGTCGACGAAGGAACGGTCGCGAAGATCCTAGTTCCTGAGGGAAGCGAAGGTGTGAAAGTCGGCGCTCCGATCGCGATTCTCGCCGGCGAGGGAGAAGATGCGTCCAAGGCCGCCGCTGCGGCACCGAAAGCCGACACCTCTGCACCGGCTCCGCCGAAGCCGGCACCCGAACCGAAGGCCGACGCGACTCCGAAGAGCGCGCCGCCGCCTCAGGCTCCAGTTGAGAATCCAGCCGCTCCGCCACAGCCGGCCGAGGCTCGCGCCGAGGGGGACCGCATCAAGGCCTCGCCGCTCGCGCGCCGCCTCGCTCAGGCACAGAACATCGATCTTTCGAGCATTCAAGGCAGCGGCCCCGGCGGACGCATCGTGCGCGCCGATATCGACGCCGCCGTCGGCAAGGCTCCGGCGGCTGCTCCCGCGGGAGCTCCCGCAGCGGCTCCGGCGCTCGCCACTCACGCGGTGCTTCCGGGGCCGATCGAACAGTCGATCCCTCACGAGGCGATCAAGCTGTCCAACATCCGCAAGACGATCGCTCGCCGCCTCACGGAGTCGAAGCAGCAGATCCCGCACATTTACCTGACCGTCGACATCAATCTCGACGCGCTTCTGAAGCTTCGTACGGAACTCAACGCAGGCCTCGAGAGCCGCGGCGTCAAGCTCAGCGTCAACGACCTTTTGATCAAGGCACTCGCCCAGTCGCTGATCGAGGTTCCGGAATGCAATGTCAGTTTCGCCGGCGACCAGCTGTTCAAATACCAGCGTGCAGACATTTCGGTCGCGGTCTCGATCCCCGCCGGGCTCATCACCCCGATCATCGTCGGCGCGGAGACCAAGAGCGTCTCCGCCATCTCGACCGAGATGAAGGAGCTCGCCAGCCTCGCTCGCGACGGCAAGCTCCAGCCGCAGCAATATCAGGGCGGTACCGCGTCGCTCAGCAACATGGGCATGTACGGAATCAAGAATTTCGAAGCGGTCATCAACCCGCCGCAGGGCATGATCATGGCGATCGGCGCCGGGGAGAAGCGACCCTACGTCATCAATGACTCGCTCCAGATCGCGACGGTGATGAGCGCGACCGGAAGCTTCGACCACCGCGCCATCGACGGCGCCGACGGCGCGAAGCTGATGCAGGCGTTCAAGCGCCTCGTCGAAAACCCGCTGGGGATGCTGGCTTGAGCCGAGAGGCGGTGATCCGCGTCACCGCCATGCCGTTCGACACCAACCCTTACGGCGGCGTGTTCGGCGGCTGGCTGATGGGTCAGATGGGCCTCGCCTGTGGCTCGTTCGTATCGCGGCGCACGCAAGGCAAGGCGCTGCTGGTCGCGGCGGACGCGATCAAGTTTCCCGGCGCGATGGCGGTTGGCGATGAGCTCAGCGTCTATGTCGATCTGCTGAAGGAAGGGCGGACATCGCTGCGTCTGAAAGCCGAAGCGGTCGGACGCAAACGCGACAGCGAGGACGAGACCGTCGTGGCGGAGGGCGAGTTCACCTTCGTTGCGCTCGATGAACAAGGAAAGCCGCGCGCGATCGCGGCACAAGAGGAAAGCAATGGCTGACAATTACGATGTGATCGTCCTCGGCTCGGGGCCGGGCGGCTATGTCGCGGCAATCCGCGCGGCGCAGCTGGGCCTCAAGACCGCGATCGTCGAGCGCGAGCTGCTTGGCGGAATCTGCCTCAACTGGGGCTGCATCCCGACCAAGGCGCTGCTGCGCACGGCCGAGGTCTTCCACCACATGCAGCACGCCGACGCCTACGGCCTTAGCAACCAGAACCCGTCCTTCGATCTTGCCAAGGTCGTTGCGCGGAGCCGGGCGGTAGCGAAGCAGCTCAACCAGGGCGTCACGCACCTGATGAAGAAGAACAAGATCACGGTCGTGATGGGCGAGGGAAAGCTGACCGGCAAAGGCAAGATGTCGGTCACGGGCGCGGACAAGAAGACGACCGAGCTGACAGCCAAGCACATCATCGTCGCTACCGGCGCGCGCGCCCGCGACCTCCCGTTCGCGAAGGCCGACGGAAAGAAGATCTGGACCTACCGCCACGCCATGACTCCGCCGGAAATGCCGAGCGAGTTGCTCGTCATCGGCTCGGGCGCGATCGGGATCGAGTTCGCGAGCTTCTACGCCGACCTCGGCGCGAAGGTCACGGTCGTCGAGATGCTCGACCGTGTGGTCCCGGTCGAGGACGCGGAGGTCAGCGCGCAGCTGGCCAAGAGCCTGCAGAAGCAGGGCCTGACGATCCTCACCAGTGCCGGCGTCGAGAGCCTCAAGGCCGACGCGAAAGGCGTCATGGCGAAGATCAAGACGGCGGACGGCAAGTCGGCCGAGCAGAAGTTCAGCCACTGCATCGTCGCCGTCGGCATCGTTCCCAATACCGAGAACATCGGCCTCGAGGCGGTAGGCGTGAAGACAACCAAGGGCCACATCGATACCGACCCGATGTGCCGCACCAACGTGTCCGGAATCTGGGCGATCGGCGACGTCACCGCGCCGCCCTGGCTCGCGCATAAGGCGAGCCACGAGGGCGTCACGGCGGCCGAGGCGATCGCCAAGGAACTCGGCAACAAGGACGCGCACCCCCACCCCACGGATCCGAAGAACATTCCGGGCTGCACCTATTGCCGCCCCCAGGTCGCAAGCGTCGGCCTCACCGAAGCGGCGGCGAAGGAGAAGGGCTATGAGGTCAAGGTCGGCAAGTTCCCGGCGATCGGCAACGGCAAGGCCATCGCCCTCGGCGAGGTCGAGGGCTTCGTGAAGACCGTTTTCGACGCCAAGACCGGCGAATTGCTCGGCGCGCACATGATCGGCGCCGAAGTGACCGAGCTGATCCAGGGCTATACCATCGGCAAGACCGCGGAGCTGGTCGAGGACGATTTCATCCAGACGGTCTTCCCGCACCCGACCTTGTCAGAGATGATGCACGAAAGCGT
>DASUCP010000292.1:0-4485 GCA_036275975.1 Sphingomicrobium sp. | reverse complement strand
GTCGAGACCCCGAGCTGGTTGAGGAGGTGACTGAACGTATCGACATCCGCGAGCCGCGGCAGGTTGGTCAGAGTAAGCTTCTCTTCGGTGAGAAGCGCGCAGGGCATCAGCGTCAGCGCGGCATTCTTCGCGCCGCTGATCGGGATATCGCCCTTGAGGGTCGCGCCCCCCTTGATCCAGATGCTGTCCACGCGGGCGGTTTAGCGCGTGACGACAGCGTTACAAGCGAGCGGCCTTACGCCTTCTCGAGCGTGCACTGCAGCGGGTGCTGGTTCTCGCGCGCGAAGTCGATGACCTGCGTCACCTTCGTCTCGGCGACTTCGTAGGTAAACACGCCGCATACGGCGACGCCCTGCTGGTGGACCTGGAGCATCACGCGGGTTGCATCCTCAATCCCCATCGAAAAGAAGCGCTGAAGCACGAGGACGACGAACTCCATCGGCGTGTAGTCGTCGTTCAGCATCAGCACTTTGTAGTTGGACGGCTTCTTGGTCTTGGGCCGGGTGCGCGTCGCTACGCCGGTCTCGATCTCGTCGAGGCCGTCGTCGTCGCCGTTCGCCATCCTGATCGGGGTCGAAATCATCAGACTCTAAAATATGGCAAGCCACGAAAACGCGGCAAGGCGCTTGTTAGCGCAACAAGCGTAAAAAATTGGCGGCCGCTCCGACTGGGAGCGACCGCCACAGCGTTGCCTAGACTTTTAGGAGGGGAGAGGGTCAGGCAACGAGAGTGTTGAAGCGCTCGGCATTGGCCGTGGCGCGGTTCGAAATCGGCTGGAACGCCTCACCGGCGAGCTTGACCAGCGATTCGGTCAGCTTCGAGGTCTCGGCGACCGCACGGTCGAACTGCGAACGAGCGAACTCGCCCTGCAGCTGGAGATATTCGGTCGGCGATTTCGCTTCGGCGAGCGAGCGGATCGCGTCCGCGGCCTGTTCGACATTGTCGCGGTTCGAAGCGACCACGTCCTGGCCGATCGCACGAGCGCCCTCGGCGGCAACGCGGCCGGCCTCGACCACGGCCTCGACATTGGCGCGGGCGAGATCGGCGAGCTCCTCGGCGACCTTCTGGCTCTTCTTGACGAGGTCCTGGCTGCGCTCGTTCGCATCGGCGAAGAAGCTCTGGAACGGCGCGAAGGCCGGAACGGCGTCGAAGCCGTTGAAGAAGTTGGTGTTGGTCACGGTTTCAATCCTTTCCTGGGCGACGCGAGCGGTCTTGCGCGCGCCAACAATCTTGCGGGGGGTATGCGTCTTGCGAGCAGTGCGGCGGGTCGCCTTCTTCTGGGCGACGGCCTCGCGCTTCACTCGGCGAGCAGTGGCGGCGCGGGTCTTCTTGGCGACCTTCGCGCTCTCCTTGGCGATCGTCTCGACAGTGTCGGCGACCGCTTCGGCGACCTTGGCGGGAGCTTCGGCGACCTTGGCGGGAGCTTCGGCTGCAGCCTGAGCTTCAACCTTGGTTTCGTCTGCCATCTCCACTTTCCTCCGAATTCTCGAATATGCTGCACTGCACAATATGCATTGCAGCGCATCATTTCAAGCACATTTTTGTGCGCTGCAGCATCTGGTCGCTTGACGGCCACGGCTTGCCCGAAGCAAGAGCGGCCATGGACCCGACCGAACAGTCCCGTCAGCGCCGTGGCCTCCTGATCGTCCTTTCGTCTCCGTCGGGCGCAGGCAAGTCGACTATCGCCAGGATGTTGCTGGAGGCCGACAAAGAGGTGACGATGTCGGTGTCAGCGACCACCCGGCCCAAGCGACCGGGCGAAGTCGAAGGCGTGGATTATCACTTCGTCGACGAGGCCGAGTTCGATCGTTTGATTGCCGCCGGCGAATTCGTCGAATGGGCGCCGGTCTTCGGCTTCCGCTACGGCACGCCCAAGTCGCCGGTAAAGGACGCGCTGCGCGACGGCCGCGATATCCTGTTCGACATCGACTGGCAGGGCACACAGCAGCTAAAGGCCGCGATGGGCGAGGACCTCGTGTCGATATTCCTGCTGCCGCCTTCGATGTCGGAGCTGGAGCGGCGCCTTCGGGAACGCGGCACCGATAGCGAGCAGATCATCTCCGACCGCATGTCCCGCGCCGGCGCTGAGATCAGCCACTGGCCGGAATATGAGTATGTCTTGGTCAACACCGACACTCAGGAGTGCCTTGCTCAGGTCAGGGCGATCATCACGGCGGAGCGATTGAAGACACGTCGCCAGACGAATCTCGTGGCGTTCGTTCGCGACCTCGTGGGCCCAGCGCACTAAGCGTCGAGCAGCTCCAGGAACTTCGCCGCCGCCATAAAATCCCGTTCGCGGTTGTGAAGCGCCTTTTCGGCCTCGGAATCGCTGCCCCATTGTTCCAGCTGCCACCGCTCGTCGACGCTGACGGCTTGCCACGCCTGCTCAGGAGTCATTGCTTTCTCGAGTACGGCGAGGCCCGCGATCAACGATCCGCCGATCGTCACCAGCGACGACAATCCCGCAAGGTGAAAGGCATCCAGCGACGCAACGGCGTGGCTCAGCTGCTCGAGCGTGGCGGGAGCTTGCGGCACATGAAGAAGCCCCGATGTCGTGGTGAAATCGACGTCGTAGCGCCGCCTCGCCCAGGCCAGCAGCAAGTCCCATTGCTCCGCCTGGCGGTTGACCAGCTCGGGCGGCCATTCGCTTCGATAGCAGGCGAGGTCCGCGTCCCCGTAGCGCGCAAGCCCGCCCGCGAACGCCTGCTGCTCAGGCGCGACCCGGTCGATCGCGGCATTGGCGAAGCCGGTCAGAGGCATGGCTCTAGGATCCACGTCCTCTCCTGCCGTGCGCCATTCATCGGCAACGGCCTCAGCCAGCTTTTGCGTCGGCATGACGAGCGGCGCTTGCGCCGGAGTCCTGACCGGCCGGCCGTCGAGGCGAATGCCCCAGCCATTTTCTTCCGATTCGACCGCGACCTCTTTCCAGAAGCGCTTCACTTGTCTTGCCGGTCCTGCTCGTCCCACGCGCGCTTGAGGAGGCGCGGCGCGAAAAAGGCGTCGATCGCGCCCATGATCGCGACGATCGCTCCGACCTGCGGCCACCCGCCCTGCCGAAGCAGGTTCGTGTACATGATGGCGACCCCGAAGAAGAAGATGGCGAGTCCGCCGAACCGCACCAGCGAATAGATCAGCAGCCGCTTTCGGAAGAGTGCGTCGTCGTCATCCATCCGCACGCTCCCGGATGAGCTCGAGCACCTCGAGCGGTCGGTCGGCAACGGCGACGGCACCAGCCTCGATCAACTCGTCGGGCTCATGATATCCCCAACCGGCGCCGATCCCTACCGCGCCGGCCGCGACGGCCATCGCCATGTCGAAGCTGGTGTCACCGATCACGATGCTCGTTTGGGGAGCCGCGCTCGCATCGGCGATCGCCTGTTCGACCATCGAGGGGTGCGGCTTCGACGGATGCCGGTCCGCCGTCTGCAGGGAGACGAAGCGTGCGTGGATGTTATGCTGCTCGAGGCAGTGCCTTAGGCCGCGGTCCGATTTGCCGGTCGCGACGGCGAGCAGCCAGCCGTCCGTTTCCAGTGCGTCGAGCAGCTCCAGAACTCCGTCGAACAAAGGCTCCTCGACTTCGCCTGCCGCGCGAAGCTTCCAGAACTGGCGCTTGTAATCCTCCGAAAGCGCCAGATGCTGCTCCGCCGGTACATCAGGCAGCAGCGCAGCCATAGCTTCGGCGAGGCTGAGACCGATCACCTTGCGGCTCACGTCGACGCTCGGGAGGTCGAGCCCGTTCTGGGCGAACGTGGCCGACAGCGCGCGGTAAATGGTGGCCCCGCTATCGACGAGGGTGCCGTCGCAATCGAAGATGGCGAGCTTATTCATCGGCGCCCTTCAGCTCGCGGATCGCGGCAACGATGTCGCCCCGGCCGGCGCTCTGCTGTCCCTCGATGGTCGCGGCGAGGTCCTCGCCGTCCTTGTGCTGGTTGAACTTGCGGGTGCCACGGATGGCGCTCGGCTCAACCTCGAAGCCGATGATCGCGCGTGTGAGAGCCTCGAACTTCGCGGGCTCCATCTTGGCACGCGTCCAGGGCATCTCCGGCTGCACGCGGCGCTCGTTGATGTCGCTGAGCCGATCGAGAAAGCAGACCAGCTCTTCGGCCGTCATTTCTCGAGCAACGCCTTCGATCTCGACCGCCTCATAATGCCACGTCGGCACCTGGTTTTCGGACGCATACCAATTGGCGCTTTGATAGGCGTGGCGTCCGAGGACGCTGATCAGCACTGCATTGCCCACGACGTGATCGACGATGCGGTTGCGGCGGGAGACGTGGAACTGGATTCTTCCGTCGACGACCACGACCGGCGCATGAACCGCGAAGAGTTGCCCGGATGCGGCCGTGAAGATGTGCGCGAAGGACTGTTCCTCCGCGAAGTGCAGCATCTCCGCTTCGTCAGTCCACTCAAATGCGCGGTTCGGATGCATCAGCGCTTTCCAGGCCGCGACCGACTTCCTCGCGCCCGGCGCTCGCCGCGCCGCTC
>DASUCP010000291.1:0-2494 GCA_036275975.1 Sphingomicrobium sp. | reverse complement strand
CTCGACTGTCCGGGCGGGCTCAAGATCCAGACGATCCACAGCTTCGCGCAGTCGCTACTTGCGGCCTTCCCGGCCGAAGCGGGGATTGCGCCCGGATTCGAGCCCATCGAAGGCCGGGCGGAGCAGGAGCTCGTCCGTCGAACCCTGGCGGACATGATGGCCGCCGCGGAGGAGCGCGGCGACGAGCAGCTGATCAGGGACGTTCAATGCCTCAGCCGTCGTCTCGGCGAGACAGGAGCAGTGGAATATCTCGAGGCATGCGCGCGGAGGCAGGACGCGCTCGCGGCGCTCGGCCCGGCCGATTCGATCGAGCCGAGGATCCGTTCCCTGATGAATCTCCCGGAGGAGTCGGTCGAGGACTATATCGCCCACAGGTGCGGAGACGAGGGTTTCGACTGCGACTTGTTGCGCGCCATCGCGGAAGCGAACCGACGGTGGGGAAAGCAAACCGGTCTGGAACATGTTGAGACGATTGAGGGGTGGCTTCGCCTAACTCCCATCGAACGCGCGGCGGCACTGTCCGACATTCTGAAAGTCGTAAAACGCGTTTATCCGGGGCAGTCCAAAGTCGATCCGGAATACGAGAGGCGCGCCGGCCACCTTGCGACACTGATTGGCGAGTTGCTGCAACTGCAGAACGGTGCCCGGCTCGCGGCGGAGATTGCCGCGGGACTTCGCGCCGGGCAGGCGTTCGCCACAGCCTACACTCAGGCCAAGCGCGCCGCGGGTGTCGCGGACTTCAACGATCTCATCGAATGGACGAGGCGGCTGCTCAAGGAGCCCGGCATGGGCGACTGGGTTCGGTACAAGCTCGACCGGCAGGTCGATCACGTCCTTGTCGATGAGGCTCAGGACACGAATGCGGCGCAGTGGGAGATCATCGGCCACCTCGTCGAGGAATTCTTCAGCGGTTCGAGCGAGAGTGAGGGACGCCACCGGACGCTGTTCATGGTCGGCGACCTCAAGCAGGCGATCTACGGCTTCCAAGGCACGGATCCGAGGCGCTTCGAAGAGGCGCGGCGAGAGTTCCGCGAACGGGCGGCAGAGCTGGGCGGAGGCGACGACTCTTTCGACCTGTTCCGGAGGCGTGCGCGCGACTTCCGCGACCTTTCCATTGCTGCCAGTTTCCGATCGGCTCAGCCAGTCCTCGACATCGTCGACGCGGTGATCGGCGCGCTCGGACACGAGGCCCTGGCACTCACTGAACCGCCGCCGCTGCATAAAGCACATCATGGGCAGCGTCCGGGCGAGGTCGAGCTGTGGCAACCCTTCTCAGTGGCGGAGTCCCCGGACGATTCCGACGAGGGTGAGGAACGGTGGGTCAGCCTTCGGGATCGTTATTACGCCCGCGAGCTTGCCGACCGCATCAAACGGATGATCGAGGACGCGCCGATCCTCGCTTCGACGGGTCGGCCACTCAGCGCGGGGGACATCCTGGTTCTTGTCCGGAGCCGCGGCGAACTAGCGTCACTGATTGTGGCACGGCTGTTCGCGGCAGGTGTCCGCGTTGCCGGCGTCGATCGCCTGCACCTGCATGAGCCGCTTGCAGTGCAGGACCTCATCGCCGCAATCAAATTTGCGGTGCAGCCGAATGATGACCTTAGTCTCGCCTGCCTGCTGGTTTCGCCGCTGATCGGATGGGACCAGGACCGGCTTCGCGAGCTCGCTTACGACCGCAAGGGCTCGCTTTGGCGCGAGCTCAGACAGCGGGCTGCTGAGTTCCCGGAAGCGCATGAGGCGTTCGCAAGACTGCTCGGAATCGCCGATTTCACCACTCCGTCGCGGTTCCTGGAAACGATCCTCAGCGGACCGTTGCAGGGACGGCACAAACTCTACAGCCGGCTCGGAACGGAGGCGCGGGACGCGATTGACGAGTTGATGAACAGCGCGCTGGAGTTCGAGCGAAACGAAATCGCCTCGCTCGACCGCTTCCTGGCCTGGTTCTCGCGAGGGACAGTCGACGTGCAGCGCGATCCTGGGCAGGCCGCCGACGAAGTGCGGGTGATGACTGTCCACGGCGCCAAGGGCCTCGAAGCGCCCGTTGTCATCCTCGCGGACGCAACGGCCGATCCCGCGCGGCTTGGCGGGACTTCAATCGCTCTGGAGTTCGATGTCGGGCCGGCTGAACGCGTGCCTTTGCTTCGGCCGAAGAAGGCCGAGCGAGAGGCCCCTTTCGACGAGGTGATTGTCGCCCAGGAGAAGCGTGACCTCGAGGAGCATTGGCGTCTGCTATACGTGGCGCTGACGCGCGCCGCGGACCGACTGATCGTCAGCGGTGTCATGCCGAAGGCGAAAAAGGACGGGTCCGATCCGCGCCCGCCCCATTGCTGGCACCGTGCCATCGAGCTGGCGATGGAGCCGATCGCAACTCCGGGCGAAGGCCACGTGCTGCTTCGCTACGGGTTCGGCGGAGGTGTGCAGTCGAAGCCGCGGAAGCCCAGGGAGGCCGCGGCCGCTGTGCCTGTTCCGCAATGGGCGATGATGCCCGCGCCCC
>DASUCP010000290.1:0-8108 GCA_036275975.1 Sphingomicrobium sp. | reverse complement strand
GCGCGCGTTCTTTCAGCTGACGGACTATCCGGTCGAAGACCGCGCCAAGGTGCCGTCGGAGGACATTGACGTTGGCGGCGGCCGGACGCTGCACGTTCCCAAGAGCCTCAAGGGCGTCGCGGTCTTTTCGTTCAAGCGGCTATGTGGCGAGCCGCGCGGCGCGGCGGACTATCTCGCAATCGCGCGTCGTTTTCATACAGCAATCATCGTCGGCATCCCCGTCATGCGTCCCGAGATGCGCAACGAGGCGGCCCGCTTCGTGACGCTCATTGACGCGCTTTACGAGCACAAGGTGAAGCTCCTCGCTGCGGCGGATGCGGAGCCTGCCGATCTGTATCCATCGGGCGACGGCAGCTTCGAGTTCCAACGCACGGTGAGCCGCCTCGAGGAGATGCGCAGCGCCGAATATCTTGCCGAGGGTCACGGCACTGTAACTTGACGGCGGCTGCGCAGCCGGTAGCGTCCCGCAACTTATTCCGGGAGAGGGAATCCATGCGCTATTCGCTTGCTGCAGTGTCCGTTGCCGTGCTCGCTGCCACATCGGTAACCGCAGCGCCGCCCAAGCTCACACAGGCCGAGCATGACGCGACGCACGCGATGTTCGAGCATGTGATCGACACGCCGACCGTCATCGGCCGCCATAATGTCCCGGCGATGGCACAATATGTCGCCGATCAGTTCAAGGCGGCGGGCTTCCCGGCCGAGGACATCCACGTCATGCCCTATCACAGCGGCAGCGCGACGCAGGGTGAGGACGACACCGCGGCGCTGATCGTCCGCTGGCGCGCCGCGGGAACGCCGAAGGCCAAGCCGATCCTGCTGCTCGGACACATGGACGTCGTCGAAGCCAAGCCCGAAGACTGGTCGGTCGATCCATTCAAGATGATCGAGAAGGACGGCTATTATTACGGCCGGGGCACCACCGACATGAAGGATGGGATCGTCGGGATCACCCAGGCGATGATCGACCTCAAGAAGGCCGGCTTCAAACCGAAGCGCGACATCGTCGTGCTGTTCACCGGCGACGAGGAGACCAACGGCATCGGCGCGAAGAAGGGCGCGGCCGAGTGGCTCGACCTGCTCGGCCATCCCGAGTTCGGCCTCAACGCCGATGGCGGCGGCGGCGGCTTCAACGAGGACGGAAGCCCGGCCGGCTACACGCTGCAGACCGCCGAGAAGACTTACGCCGATTACACGTTCACCGTGCATAACCGCGGCGGGCATTCGTCCAAGCCGCGCAAGGACAATGCGATCTACAGCCTCGCGCACGCGCTCGATAAGCTCGAGAGCTACCGCTTCCAGCCGATGATGAACGAGACGACGCGCGCTTATTTCGAAGGCCGTGCGAAGACGGAGAAGGGCCCGCTCGGCGATGCGATGCGGCGCTGGCTCGCCAACCCCAACGACGGTGAAGCGGCCGACATCATCGAGGCTAGCGAGAGCGAGGTGGGCCTTACGCGCACGCGTTGCGTCGCCACCCGCCTGTTCGGCGGTCACGCCAACAATGCGCTTCCGCAGCTTGCCCAGGCGCGGGTTAACTGCCGGATCTTCCCCGGAGTCGATCCGAACGCGGTGAAGGCCGAGCTCGAGCGCGTCGTCAACGATCCCGAAGTCGTCGTGACTCGGGAGGACGACAATGTCGCGTCGCTCGCGTCTCCGCTGCGGCCCGACGTGACCGCCGCCTACACCCGGACTGTCCAGGCGCTCCACCCGGGGATGCCAGTGTTTCCGGAAATGTCGACCGGCGCGAGCGACGCGCGTCCCTTCCGCGTGGCCGGCATTCCGATTTACGGGGCGAACGGCGGATGGGCGGTCGTCCCGATCGACAACCGCGCGCATGGCCGCGATGAGCGCCTGCCGGTCCAGTCGCTTTACGACAACGTCGTGCATTGGGAGATGATGCTGCAGGACCTTGCGGGTAAGTAGCCGCTACTCTACGGAGACCGAGTAAAGCTTAGCGATATCAATAGATTAGCTCGAAGGAACACCATGAACCGCGCCATTGCTTTTGTCCTTGCGACCGCGCTGTCGACCAGTGCGCTCGCGGCCGTCGACCCGCGTACGGTGCCCACGCAATTGTCGCCGGAATGGCAGGCGAAGACTCGCGCCGTCTTCAAGGAAGCGATCGAGATCCCGTCGGTGCACCACCGAGGCCAGGTGCCGAAGGTTGCGAAGCTTCTGGCGGACCAGTTCCGAGCGGCGGGCATTCCCGATGCTGACATTCACTTCATGCCTTACGAGGCGCTTCCCGGCGATCAGACCGAAGCGCTGATCGTCCGCTGGCGGTCGCCGCACCCAACCCAGAAGCCGATCCTCGTCCTCGGCCACATGGACGTGGTCGAAGCGAAGCGTTCGGACTGGAAGTACGATCCGTTCGAGTTCCGGGAGGAAGGCGGCTATTTCCTCGGTCGCGGCACCAGCGACATGAAGAACGGCGACGTCGCGACGACGATGGCCGCGGTCAAGCTGATGAGCGAAGGGTTCAAGCCCGACCGCGACATCATTTTCTTCTACAGCGGCGACGAGGAGACCGAAGGCAAAGGCGCGACGCTCGGCTCGACCAAGTGGCGCAACCTGACCGACGCCGAGTTCGGCCTGAACGCGGACGGCGGCTGCGCGTCTTATGACGAGCAGTTCCGCCCGCTCGGCTGCGGAATCTCGATGGCCGAGAAGACGTTCCAGACCTACTTCCTGACGACGCACAACCCAGGCGGCCACAGCAGCCGTCCCCGGCCAGACAATGCGATCTACGATCTCGCCGACGCTATCGAGAAGGTACGCACCTATCGCTTCCAGCCGATGCAGAACGACGTGACGCGCGCATATTTCGAGGAGCGCGCGAAGCAGGAGGGGGACAGCCAGCTGGGACAGGAGATTCGCGCGTGGCTCGCCAACCCCAACGACGGCGCTGCCGCCGATGCGATTGAGGCCAATCCGCTCGAGGTCGGAATCACGCGCACGCGGTGCGTCGCGACCATGCTGAGCGGCGGTCATGCTGACAACGCATTGCCGCAGAGCGCGACCGCGACGGTGAACTGCCGGATCTTCCCCGGTGTGCAGCCGCCCGAAGTGCAGGCCGAGCTGCAGAAGCTCGTGGGACCGAAGGTCGAAGTGAAGCCGGACCCCAATTACATCGGCCAGCCGACGCCCGCCTCACCGCTTCGGCCGGACGTGGTCGCCGCCGTCACAAATGCCGTTCACAAAGTGATCGGCAAGGACATGGACATCTATCCCGAGATGTCGACCGGGGCGAGCGACGGCAGCTTCTTCCGCGCGCAGGGAATCCCGGTCTACGACATCGACGGAAGCTGGGGCATCTCGCCGCTCGATGAGCGCGCGCACGGCCTGGACGAACGCATTCCCGTCCGCGCCATGTACGACGACGTCGTTTACTGGACGATGATCTTCAAATCGCTGGCGAGCTAGGCCGCGGTGGTAGCCGCCTTCAGCACGTCCTCGGCGTGCTTGGGCACCTTGACCTTGCGCCATGCCTTAAGCACCCGGCCGTCGGCGCCGATCAAATAGGTCGCGCGCTCCATCCCCATGTACCTGCGGCCGTACATCGACTTTTCGACCCATGTCCCGAACGCGTTGGAGATGCTCCCATCCTCGTCCGAGACGAGCGGCACCGCGAGGTCGTACTTGCCGATGAACTTCTCATGACTCTTCATCGGGTCACGTGAGACTCCGATCACCTTCACGCCGGCCTTCTTGAAATCACCAGCGAGCGCGGTGAAGTCCTGGGCTTCGCGAGTGCAGCCCGACGTGTCGTCCTTGGGGTAGAAATAGAGCACAAGCGGCTGGCCCGGGGACGCGAGATTGACGCTGCTGCCGTCACTCGCCGTGACGGAAATGTTGGGTGCCTTGCCGCCTTCACTGATCATCCTGACACCTCTTGCGCGATGCTGTTCCAGAGTTCGGATATGCTCTGCCGCGCGGCGTCGTGCTCGGCAAGGAGTTCGTCCCAGTTCGCAGCGCCGCAGGCTTCGGCGACCAACTGCCAGGTCTCGGCGGTTGGCTTCACGTCCGCTGGCGCGACGAGGCGCATCATCACCAGCATCCGCGTGAGTAACTTTTGCGCGCCTACAACTTTTTTATCGACCAAAGATTCATCGCAAAGCTGCTGGAGCGCCACTTCCAAGCGAGGGTCGAGTCCGACATGCCGAGTGAGCTGGAGCACGTGCACGGCGAATTCGAGGTCCACCAGCCCTCCCGGACCGAGCTTTACGTCCAGCGCACTTTGCGCAGGCTTATGCTGGTTCATCTCAGCCCGCATCTTCACAGCGTCGGCTGCGACCTTGGCGGTGTCGCGCGCCATTCGAAGGACGTCATTGATGATGGCCGCCGTCCGGTCGCGCGCCTGCTTGGATCCGAAAACAGGGCGTGCGCGGCAAAGCGCCATATGCTCCCACGTCCACGCATGCTCGCGCTGGTACTGCTCGAAAGCTTCGATGGAGACGACGAGCATGCCCTTGGACCCTTCCGGGCGCAGCCGCAGGTCGACGTCATAGAGCGGGCCCGCCGCCGTGGGGACGCTGAGCGCAGCGGTCACGCGGTTCGCTAGGCGGTTGAAATAATCATTCGGGCCGAGCGGGCGTCGGCCATTGGATCGAGTGTCCGGTGCTGCCGTATGGAGATAGATCAAGTCGAGGTCCGACGCGTGTGTGAGGGCGCAGCCGCCGAGTCGTCCAAGACCCAACACGATGAGCTCGCCTTGGTCGAACGTGCCATGGGTCTCCGTGAATTCGGCAGCCGTTCTTTCCGCGAGTGCATCGAGCGTGCCTTCGGCGACACGCGCATAGCCGAGCGCCACCTCGAGCGGATCGCGGCGCAGGTCGATCAGCTGGACGCCGAGCGCGAAACGGCGTTCGTTCACCAGCCGCCGAGCACGATCGAGCGCGACGTCGTACGGCTGTCCGCGCATTGCGTCCGAGAGCAGCTCGCCGAATTTGACGGCGGGAGGCGGCATTTCGAAGCTCGACGCATCGAATAGCCCCTCGAACAGCTCCGGACGACGCGCGAGCTGATCGGCTAGTGCCGGCGCGTGGGCGAGCACCTTCGCCAGCAGTTGCGCAAGCGTGGGCCGCGCCTCGAGCAGGCGGAAGAAGTTCACTCCACCCGATAGCCGTTCAACGATATCGCTCAGGCGATTGAGCGCGTGATCCGGCTGGGCGCCAACAGCGATCGCCTTGAGAAGGCCTGGGAGCATGGCTTCGAACGCCTGGCGGGCCGCTGGCGAACGAAGCGAGCGCGCCTTGCCGGAGCGCCAGTGCTTGATATGCCTTGCAGCGCCGTCGGCATCGCCGAACCCGAGCGCGGTCAGCTCGTTGCGGGGGATGTCCGGATCGCTGGACAGCTCTCCGCGCTCGCCGGATGAGAGGCTGTCGAAAATACTTCCGGCCGCCTCGACATGTGGCTTGAGCAAATCGAGCAACTCCGCACCCGAGCCAAGGCCATGAAGCGCCGCGACATTGTCGAGGGCACCGGGGTCGGTTGGCAGCAAGTGCGTTTGTGCGTCCTCGATCATCTGGACGCGATGCTCGACGGTTCGGAGCAGACGATAGGCCTCCTCAAGGGCGCGCGCAGTCGCTTCGTCCAACCTGCCGGCGGTGAGAAGCGCCGCGATAGCGTCGAGGGTCGCGGCCGCGCGCACGGAGGAATCGCGGCCGCCGTGAATCATCTGCTGGATCTGCACATAGAATTCGACCTCGCGGATTCCGCCGCGGCCTCGCTTGAGATCATATCCAGGCCCGATGCTTGCCCCTTGAGCAAAGTGATCGCGAATGCGGGCGCTTATCTGCCGCACCTCCTCGATCACTCCGAAGTCGAGCGAGCGGCGCCAGACGAACGGCTGGATCGCATCGAGGAACCGCTGGCCAAGCCCGATGTCCCCCGCCGCAGCGCGCGCGCGAATGAAAGCCGCTCTCTCCCATGGAAGCGCACTCGATTCGTAATGCGAGATTGCGGCATCGACAGGCAGGACGATCGGAGTGACTTCCGGTGACGGTCGAAGCCTGAGATCGACACGTTCGACATAGCCGTCCTCGGTGCGCCGCTGCAGAATTTCAATCATCCGGCGCCCGATGCGCACCGCCCCCTCTCCTGGATCATCGCGCTCGCGCCGCGGCACGCTCGTCGGATCGAACAGCAGCAGCAAGTCGACGTCGGAGGAGTAATTGAGCTCGCGGCTGCCGAGCTTGCCCATCGCGATGACTGCAAAGCCGTGGGGAACCGCCTCGGGGAGACGCTCGTGGATCGCTTCGGCGACGGCGGCATCGATTGCCTGATCGGCAAAATCGGACAGAATCGCCGTGACTTGTTCGAGCGGCATTTCGCCGGAAAGGTCCCCTAGTGCGACGGCAAGGGCAAGCGCCCGCCGCCGCTGTCGGAGCGTCGCTTCGAGCCCCTCTGCCTCGCCGATGAGGGCAATCTCCACCGCAGCTGCCGAGCCGCTCGCCAAGAATGTCTCGGCCACGTCCTCGCGCGCTAGCAGCCCCTCGCGCAGGAACGGCGAGTGCCGCCTGGCTCGGGCAAGCGCTTGCTTTCGGGCCGTCCCCTTAGCCGTCATTGGCTTATTTTCCCGATTTTCCGTCGCAACGGCAGGAAACTTCCGTGGCGGTTGGGGAGTTTGCAAGGATAATGAATCTCGGACGAGCAGAGGAATCGGAAGAGGATATGCAGGCTATGGATCGGCGAGTCATTCGCGTCGAAGTTCCGCCTGCCCACGCCGGCATCACGGCGGCGCTTCGCCGCGCCTTCGAGGCGGCTGCGTCCGAGCCGAGCAATCGCGACTTCACCGAGCTCCTGCGCCAGCTGAACTGACCGGCACGGCGGCTATGTGGCCGCTCACTCGTGGTCGCGGCTGAGCTCGTCTACTTCACCCATGATCGTCTGGAGCGCCGACTTATCCGGATCGCTCCGGTGCTGCCGCCGAGACGGCAGCTTGCCGCTCGACAGAAGTTGCTCCAGCGCGACGCGGCCGCGCGCGACGCGGCTCTTGATCGTGCCGACCGCGCATCCGCAGATTTCCGCCGCTTCCTCGTAAGCGAAACCGCCCGCCCCGACGAGGATGAGCGCCTCGCGCTGCGGCTGCGGCAGGTGCATGAGCGCGCGCTGCATGTCGCCCAATTCGATGTGCCGGTCTTGGCTCGCCGGTGCCGCGAGGATCTTCGACGCAGTAATGTCGTCCCATTCGCCCTTGAAGCGGGCGCGCCGCATCTGGCTGAGAAACAGGTTGCGCAAGATTATGAAGGTCCAGGCGCGCATGTTCGTGCCGGCCTGGAAGCGCTTGCGTGCGGCCCATGCCTTGAGCAGCGTTTCCTGAACGAGATCGTCGGCGAGATCGCGGCTGCCGGACAGCGAGCGGCCGAATGCGCGAAGGTGCGGGATCACCGCCGCGAGCTGCTCTTTGAACTCCGGATCGGAGAGCGGAACCGGCTCGGCCGAATGGCTCGGTGGTCGGTCCTCTGCGCGATCTTCTGACAAACTCAGACCCCCATTAGGCGTGCGAAGCCGTGGCGGCGCACGCGTTGATCCAACATGAACAGCGGTTGTAACAGGAAGTAGGTGCTCAGGAGCGCCCAACCAAGACGATTACCGCAAAGATAATCACCACAAGCAAGGTCCCGATCACCAGCACATAACGCGTGACCCCAGGGGTCGAACCGGCGCGCGCTTCCGTCGTGGTCTGAACAACCGAAGGTTCGGAATGTCGCGGATCGGCCATTATGCTCTCGTCACGAAATCACTGTTCTCCCGGGCAACGCCTCGCCCGGGAGCGTGTTCCGCGTCACGCGGCGGGAACGGTCGCCGCGTCGAAAAAGAGCGCCTGCGCGATCGCCGCTTTGACGGTCGAGCGCTGAAACGGCTTGGTGATGAGGAACGTCGGCTCCGGCCGAGTCCCCGTCAGCAGCCGCTCGGGGAACGCCGTGATGAAGATCACGGGCACGGAGAATTCCGCGAGGATGTCCTTCACCGCGTCGATCCCGCTCGAATCGTCGGCCAACTGGATGTCGGCCAGCACCAGCCCCGGCGGATTCTGGCGGGCTTGGGACACCGCTTCGTCGCGGGTCACCGCGACTCCGGTCACGTTATGGCCGAGATCGCGG
>DASUCP010000289.1:0-3411 GCA_036275975.1 Sphingomicrobium sp. | reverse complement strand
TGGCGCTGCGTTTCCTCCGCAACGGTGAGCAGCGCGCCGAAGTCGATCTCGCCCAGCTGCATCGCGGCAAGTCGCTGCGCATTGCCTTGCCGAGCGCGGTTTGCGCGGGCGTGGGCGACGGAAGCCTGCAGCTGCAGGTCGTTCAGAACGGCGCCGAGGTGAAGTCGGACGGGCCCTACAGCCTTCGCTGCTAGCCAAGCCCATGCGCGTCGTGGCACACGCCCGCGCGTGGACGCGCCCTATGCCAAGCTCGAACAACTGGAGCCTCAGATTGCGCGCGTGCTCGCGCACAACCCGTCGGCCTTCACTTACTACGGCACTCAAACCTATCTGATCGGGGATCGCGAGGTCGCCGTTATCGATCCCGGTCCGGACCTGCCCGAACATCTCGATGCGCTGGAAGAGGCGATTGGCGGCCGCAAGGTCGCTGCGATCATGTGCACCCACACGCACCGCGACCATAGTCCCGCATCCCGGCCGCTGGCGGAGCGTACGGGAGCGCCGATCGTCGGCTGTGCGCCGCTGGCGCTGGAAACGGCAGGTCCGCGCGCAGATGCGTCATTCGATAGCGATTATGTGCCGATCCGCGTGCTCACCGATGGCGAGACTGTCGAAATCGAGGGCAAGGTTATCGCCGCAGTGGCGACGCCCGGCCACACGTCCAATCACCTGTGCTTCGCATATGGCGACGCTTTGTTCTCAGGCGATCATGTGATGGGCTGGTCGACGACCGTGGTCTTTCCGCCCGACGGCGACATGGCCGCCTACATGGCCAGCCTCGACAAGCTCCGGCAGCGTGACGACCGCGTCTATTATCCTGCGCATGGGCCCGCGGTGGACAACCCGCAGCAATATGTGCGGCACCTCACGGGCCATCGAATGCAGCGCGAGAAGCAGATCCTAAAGCTCGTCGGCGAGCAGCGGCGCGACATTCCCGATATCGTCGCCAATGCTTACCCAAGGCTCGACCCGCGCCTGACTATCGCGGCCGGCGGGTCGGTCTATGCGCACCTGCTGGACCTCAAACGGCGTGGCCTCGTTGAACGTGAAGGAGACGCATGGACCGCCGCCTGAACAAAGCGCTGGTGATCGCGATGGTCGGTGTCGCGCTGGTCCTCGGCGTGCTGCTCGGCATCAGCAGCGGCATCGTCGACAAGGTCTTCGGCCCCAATCCGAAGACGATCGCGGCGGCGAGCCTCGAATCCATGCGCGCGCAGAACCGCCTGACCGTGTTCGCTGCGCGGTATGTTTCGGTCGTCAGCAGCGAGCAGCAACGCTTCGGCGGTCTCGTCAGCTCTGAGCGGACGCTCATCCTTCCCGGCGACGTCCGCTACGAGCTGGATCTCTCGCAGCTCCAGCCGAACGACCTCAGCTGGGATGGATCGAGACACACGCTCAGCATCAAGCTGCCGGAGATCGAGATTGCGGGCCCGGACGTCGATATCAACCAGGTCAAGGAATATGGCGGGGCAGGGGTGCTGTCCGCGCTCACCAACGCCAATGAGCAGCTCGACCAGGCCAATCGCGACCAGGCGGTGAAGGACCTGCGCCAGCAGGCGACGGCCGCGGTGCCGATGCAGCTCGCGCACCAGGCGGGCCGCGAGGCGGTCGAGCGCAGCTTCGCAATGCCGCTGTTGGCCGCGGGGATGAAGGACGTGAAGGTCGTTGCGCGCTTCCCGACTGAAGGGAACGACGTCCCTAGCTACATCACGGGATCGACCCCATATGAGGAGGCGATCAAGGAAGCGGAACGCAGGCGCGCGGCACGGGGCCAGAAATGACCGTCCAGACCACCAGTCTCAAAGGGCTCGACCTCCTCACCGAAATCGAGCGGTTAAAGCGCGAGCGCAACGCCGTGATCCTCGCGCATTATTACCAGAAGCCCGAGATCCAGGACCTCGCGGACTTCGTCGGCGACAGCCTCGACCTGTCGCGCAAGGCCGCCGCGACCGATGCCGAGGTGATCGCCTTCTGCGGCGTTCGCTTCATGGCCGAGACGGCGAAAATCCTCAGTCCCGAAAAGACGGTGATCCTTCCCGACATGGATGCCGGCTGCAGCCTCGAGGACAGCTGCCCGCCAGACCAGTTCGCCGCCTTCCGCGCCGCGCACCCAGACCACATTGCGCTGACCTACATCAACTGTTCGGCTGCCGTGAAAGCGCTGAGCGATATCATCGTCACCTCGTCGAGCGCGCAGGTCATCCTCGACCAGATTCCGAAAGACCAGAAGATCATCTTCGGCCCCGATCGACACCTCGGCGGCTATCTCGCGCGCAAGCTCGGGCGCGACATGCTGCTGTGGCCCGGTATCTGCATCGTCCACCAGGCGTTCAGCGAAACCGAGCTGCTGAAGCTCAAGGCCGAGCATCCCGACGCGCCGGTCGCCGCGCACCCCGAGTGCCCGCCGCACATCATCGATCATGCCGACCATGTCGGATCGACCAAGTCGATCCTCGATTTCGCTTTGAGCAGCCCCGCCGACACGATCCTCGTCGCAACTGAGCCGCACATTATCCACCAGATGGAGAAAGCGGCGCCGGGCAAGACCTTCATCGGCGTCCCCGGGGGCGACGGGAACTGCAACTGCAACATGTGCCCCTACATGGCCCTCAACACGCTTGAGAAGCTGTACGTCGCGCTGCGCGATCTTCAGCCAAGGATCGAGCTCAGCTCCCAGGTCATGGAGCGCGCGCGGGTGCCTCTGGAGCGGATGCTCGAAATGGCAGGTCGCACGGTCGGGCGGGGCGACGTCGGCACTCCGATCGTTGATCACCCAGAGGACATCGACCCGGCGATCAGCGGGGACTGACCGTTCAATAACCGTTCGATAACCGTGGCGGGCGCAAGTTCTCGCCATGACGAGTCTCTGCCGCGACGACCTGAGTCGCAAAACTGACGTATCCTCTTGTGAAGCAAGGGGAAATACGCATCTTGTAAGCGAACTCGGGGGAGGGAAACACTTCATGTCACGCTTCATCAAGGCGTCGCTCGCCGCGGCGCTTCTCGGCTTTGCGATCCAGGCTCCGGCGGCCGGAGCAGTCTCGAACGACCCGGGCCAGTTTCCAGGGCGCATCCTTGCCGCGCACAATACAGTGCGCGCGCAGGCGGGCGTTGCGCCGCTGGCGTGGGACCCGGCTCTCGGCGATGCCGCCGCCGCCTATGCGACGCAGCTCGCGCTCACCAACGTCTTCCAGCACTCCGACCGCAACGCGCGGCGCGGCACCGGCGAGAATCTGTGGATGGGGACTCACGGCGCTTACAGCTACGAAGCGATGGTGCGTGGTTGGGCTTCGGAGCAGAGCGACTTCATGCCGGGCGTCTTCCCAGCGGTGAGCCGCAGCGGGAATTGGGAGAATGTCGGCCACTATACACAGATGGTGTGGCCGACGACGACGCGCGTCGGCTGCGCGG
>DASUCP010000288.1:0-2693 GCA_036275975.1 Sphingomicrobium sp. | reverse complement strand
CGGAGCATTAGCCGGTAATGCGGACTCCCGGGCACCTTCGGAGATGCGATGGTGACGGTAATCGCACGGTCTTCCGCGATGACCTCGTCGCGAGAACCCGGAATGATCATCAGGTGCCGATGCGGAGTCGACTGGAGAATGTGCCGGCGCTTGTGAAGGAGATAGGTCCTAACCCCGCCGCCGACGTCCGACCAGCTTTGTGTAAGATCACAAAACAGCTTCACGCCAGAAGCGCGGCGAAGGTTGGGTTCGGGCCGGTTCACTCGCCCCCAACCCCGAAAGAGGCGCAAAGTGCCATCTGCGATGAGCTCACGCGCGCCGCCTATAGAGAGGCCGTGCGTCATTCAAGCTGCGGTTGCCACTAATGAGCGTCGGACCCTGCCCGGATACCGAATTGGGCTTTGGCGCTTCCGTCAAGTTGCTGGACAACCGTGCCCGAACTCTCAGTTGTCGGATTTTCTTACGCTTCGAGCCGCCGATTTAGGCGGCCAGGCTCGACGAATGGCCGAAAACTGCCGTTTATCTCAATTGGCACGCGGATTGCTACTATAACCGCGTCCACTTGGTTCCACGCCACAAAGGGGCGGTGCAGCGGTTCTCTGGTCCAGCTGCCCGCCCCTTTCCTTTTCCTCCCCGTCGCCCCCGCGATGGGGAGGGAATTCAGGCGTTGGCGCCCAGCAACTCCTGAAGCTCGCCGTTCTCGTACATCTCCATCATGATGTCGGAGCCGCCGACGAACTCGCCCTTGACGTATAGCTGCGGGATTGTCGGCCAGTCGGAATATTCCTTGATGCCCTGACGGATCTCCGGGTCCTGCAGCACGTCGACCGTCTCGTAGGTCGCGCCCAGCCGATCGAGGATCGCGACCGCGCGGCTCGAAAAGCCGCACTGCGGGAAGAGCGCGGTGCCCTTCATGAACAGCACGATGTCGTTACCCTTCACGATGTCGGCGATGCGGGAATTGGCGTCACTCACTGGTATTCTCCGTTTGGGGCACTGCCGTTTCGAGCTGCAGTGCGTGAAGCTCTCCCCCAACTCGCCCCCCAAGTGCCGAATAGACCGCCTGGTGCTGCTTGATGCGGCTCATCCCGGCGAAGCTGCGGCTGACCACGCGCGCCGCATAATGATCACCGTCGCCGGCGAGATCGCGGATCGTCACCTCGGCGTCCGGAATGGCCGCCTTGATCAGCCGCTCTATCTCGCTCGCCGCCATCGGCATCAGAGGTTCGTGCTCTCGATGATCTGCCGCCGCGCCTCGATCTCCTTGTTGCGGAGCGCCTCGCGGATCTTGTCCTCGTCGGAGTCGACGCCGGCGGCCGTGAGGTCGCCCAGTACCTTGCGGATCACGTCGTGGTCGCCGGCTTCCTCGAAGTCGGAGCGCACCACGTCCTTGGCATAGGATTCGGCTTCGGCCTCGGTCAGGCCCATCTGCCGGGCCGCCCACTCGCCGAGCAGACGGTTGCGCCGAGCAGTGATGCGGAACTTCATTTCCTCGTCGTGGGCGAACTTGGATTCGAAAGCCCGCTCGCGGTCGTCAAATTGAGTCATGCGTTCCCCATCTGCAGTTGCCGCCGCAGATAGGGGGCGGCGGGACGAGACGCAACGCGCTAGCGGGTTCGCCACCAGCGGATAGCGAACAGGACGACGGCGCAGGCGATCGTATCTGCGAGCCAGTCGAGAACGTCACTGTCGCGGTGAAGTGCGGGAATCGCCTGAGCGATCTCGATGACTGCCCCGAAGATCGAGAGGCGAATGATCAGCTTGAGAATCCCGACGCGTGGGAACGCCCATGCGCCGAGCGCGCCAAGGGTCGCGAATGCGGCAATGTGCTGGATTTTGTCGGAGGGATGACCGGGAATTTCCGGCGGATGCGGGAGCACGGCCATGACGAAGGCAAAGATTGCGGCCGCCCAGAACAGCAGCCGCGGCAACCGCCGCCCTGCATGCGCTTCGATGAAGTTCACTCGGTGTATTGGGCCGTGGTCTTCTGGCGCACCTCGTCAGCGGTAACGCCCGGCGCGAGCTCGATCAGCTTGAACGGGTTGTCGTGATCCGGCCGCTGGAACACGGCGAGGTCGGTGATGATCATGTCGACCACGTTCTTGCCGGTCAGCGGAAGCGTGCACTCGGGGATGAATTTTGGATTGCCGTTCTTCGACACATGCTCCATCACGACGATGATCTTCTTGACCCCGGCTACGAGGTCCATGGCACCGCCCATGCCCTTGATCATCTTGCCGGGTACCATCCAGTTAGCGAGGTCGCCGTTCTCGCTGACCTCCATGCCGCCGAGCACCGCCAGGTCGATATGCCCGCCGCGGATCATCGCGAAACTGGTCGCGCTGTCGAAGAAACTGGTCTGGGGGAGCTGGCTGACGGTCTGCTTGCCGGCATTGATGAGGTCCGGATCGACCTCGTCCTCGTATGGGAACGGGCCGATTCCGAGCATCCCGTTCTCGCTCTGAAGCGTGACCGTCATGCCCTGCGGCACGTAGTTCGCGACGAGCGTCGGAATGCCGATGCCGAGATTGACGTAATAACCATCACGCAGCTCCTTCGCCGCGCGCTGCGCCATCTGGTTGCGGGTCCAGCCCTTGGTCAACGTTTCGGTACTCATTTCTTCGATCCCTTGAGCAAGTTCGCCGGCAGCGGGTTGGCGGGAGTTTCCTCCTGCCAGAGAATCGATGCGACCA
>DASUCP010000287.1:0-2959 GCA_036275975.1 Sphingomicrobium sp. | reverse complement strand
CGCTGGACGATCTCGTCGTAAATCTTTCGCCCGAGCTCGATCGTCTCCTCGCGCTCCTTGTGGCGAACGAAGCGACGGACTCCGGCGCGGGCCTTGCCGGTCGCGACGAATCGCAGCCAACTCGGCTGCGGGTGCTGCGCCTCGGACGCGAGGATTTCGACCTGATCGCCGTTCTCGAGCATCGTGCGAAGCGGGACCACCCGCCCATTGACCTTCGCGCCGACGGTGCGGTCGCCGAGGTCGGTGTGGACCGCGTAAGCGAAGTCGACCGGAGTCGCGCCCTTCGGCAGCTGGATCAGCTCGCCCTTTGGCGTGAAGGCGAAGATCCGGTCCTGGTACATCGCCATCCGGGTATGCTCGAGCAGCTCCTCGGGGCTCTCGGCGTGCTCAAGGATTTCCATCAGGTCGTCGACCCATGGAACGTGCATGTCAGCCCGCGGCTTGCCTTCCTTGTAGGCCCAGTGCGCGGCGAGCCCGCGCTCCGCCTGCTCGTGCATCTCGCGGTCGCGGATCTGGATTTCGATCCGCATCTTTGAATCGTGGATGACCGAAGTGTGCAGGCTTCGATAGCCGTTGCGCTTGGGCGTCGAGATGTAGTCCTTGAACCGGCCGGGGACCATCGGCCAGCGGCTGTGGATCAGGCCGAGAGCGCGATAGGAATCTGCAGTGTTCGCAACGATAACCCGGAAAGCCATTACGTCCGACAGCTGCTCGAAGCTGATGTGCCGCTCGGCCATCTTCTTCCAGATCGAATAAGGATGCTTCTGGCGGCCGATCACTTCGGCTTCGAGGCCGTTGTCGGCGAGATAGAGCTGAAGGCCGAGACCGATGCGGTTGACGAGGTCGCCGCCTTGCTCGGTCAGCTGCTTCAACCGGCGAGTGATCGACGCATAGGCATCCGGTTCGAGCTCGCGAAATGCCAGCGTCTGCATCTCAGTCATCATCTCGTACATGCCGATGCGCTCGGCGAGCGGCGCGTAGATATCCATCGTCTCGCGGGCGATGCGGTGGCGCTTCTCCTCCGAGGGGATGTGATGGAGCGTGCGCATGTTGTGCAGCCGGTCCGCGAGCTTCACGAGCAGGACACGGATGTCGTCGGACAGCGCAAGCAGGAACTTGCGGAGGTTCTCGGCGGCGCGTTCGCTCTCCGACTGCGCTTCGATCTTCGAAAGCTTGGTCACGCCGTCGACGAGCCGCGCAATGTCCTTCCCGAACAGCTTCTCGACCTCCTGGGGAGTCGCGACCGTATCCTCGATGGTGTCGTGGAGGATCGCAGTCGCGATCGTCTGAACGTCGAGCTTCAGATCGGTCAAAATACCGGCTACTTCGATCGGATGGCTGAAATAGGGGTCGCCCGAGGCTCGCTGCTGGTCGCCGTGCGCCTTCATCGAGAAGACGTAGGCGCGATTGATCAGCCCCTCGTCCGCATCGGGATCGTAGGACCTGACCTTCTCGACCAGCTCATACTGTCTCAGCACCCGCCTAAGATGGGCAGACGGCGCGGCGTTGTGCAAGTGCGAAAGGGATTAAGCCCGTGGGATGGGGCCGCGCGGAGGGAGGTGACGCGCAGCCCCTGGGAAGCTTTATTGAGCGGCGAGCGACTGCGCCGGCGCAGCCTTGGCTGATGCATTGCAGCGGTCGAGCTCGGCCTGGCTGAATGCGCGCCCGTCAACGAGGAACGAATCGACATGGCCAGCCCTCTTGGCGAGCGACTGGCAGAGGACGGCGGGTCGGCTCTCTTCGGTCGCGCCCTGGCACGCCGCGGGGCCGCAGCTCCAGACGATATCACGAGCGATGAAGCGATCACTGGTCGGTACGGAGAGCTTCGCGGAATAGCTCGCAGCAGCTGCTGGAGCGGCGGTCAACGCAATGGCCGAAAGGGCGAAAAGCGGACGAAGCATCGCGGATCCTCCTGTTATAGTTGCGATTCGAAACTGAATAATGCATTAAGTTTCACCTTGCAACTATTTTTTGGAACCGTTGTGTGCTTTGATGACATTCAGGAGTGGGAGAGAGTGTTGAATGGCGGCTGATACGCTCACCTCGGACATTGACCGGTTCAAGGAAGCCGCGCTGTCATGTCCGATCCCCGCTGCGGTCGAGCTGATCGGCGAAAAGTGGGCATTCCTGATCCTCCGCGGCGCCTTTAACGGCCTGCATCATTTCGAAGAGTTCCAGGCTGGACTGGGAATAGCCCGAAACATCCTGTCCGACCGGCTTGCGAAGATGGTCGCGGGGGGAGTTCTCGAGCGCTTCCCCGATCCCGATGACCGTCGGCGGGTTATTTATTCGTTGACCCCCAAAGGCGAGGGTCTGCTCCCGGTCGTGCTGGCGCTTCGCCAGTGGGGCGACGAATGGGGCTACGGCAAGATGGAAATCGTGCTTGCCGATCGCAGGGACGGAAGGCCCGTGCGCAAGATCTGCGTTCAGGCCCATGACGGGCGTGAGCTCAAGCTCGGCGATCTCACGTGGGTCGACCGCGAGGGCGAGCGGGTTCAGCCGGTCCGCACAGCGGCAGAATAGTTATCCGAGGCTGAGCACGTGGTCACGGAGCGCGCGCGCGTCGTGGAGCGCGTTGTGCGGGACCTTGCTGTTCGCGGCGGTGCTGAAGCCGGTCAGCGCGATCATCTCGAATCGCAGGTGCGGCACTTCGGCCATCACTCCGGGGCCGGTCACGAGCAACGCGCTGAACAGCGCAATGTCCTCCGGCCAATCGGCCACCACGAGCGGATCGGGGTCGCCGGCGAAATAATGCGTGATTGTCCTCGCGGCGTCGGCCCGGCTCATCCGCGGCGAAACCAGAGGCTCGGGAACGCTGTCGAGATAGGGAACGACATGGCGCTCGACCCACTGTTCGAGAGCACCGTCCCAATCGAGCGTCAGGTAGAGCTCCTCCCCATCGTCCGGCACGAGCGCGAGACTCAATAGCGCACCGCCCCAGCCATTATATTCGGTGTCG
>DASUCP010000286.1:0-4829 GCA_036275975.1 Sphingomicrobium sp. | reverse complement strand
CGATCGCGGGACGATCGTCTTCTTGCGCGTGCGAATCATCACCCGCGGGGCGGACGTCACCTCGTCCTGGATGATCCCGTCGAGGTTAGGCTGGGCGGCCATTCCGAGCACGGCTTCGACCGCCTCGGCGTCGACGTCATGGCCGTGGTCCAGACGATTGTAGAGGCCGGTCAGCACGTCGCGGGCACGCGCGGCGGCATCGGCATCGCCCTCGATTTGCACACGGTTGCCGCGCGCGGCGATGTGCACGCCCAGGCGCTGCTCGATGGTGATCAGGTGGCGATCGTAGTCGCCGAACAAGGGCCCCAGGAGGTATGGCTGGTCGAACTCGATCTCGAGCCGCGCGCGGTCGGGGACGGCCTGCAATTCACGGCGCGCCATCAGGCTGCGACTTTCTGGCGAACTGCGCCCGTCATGCTGTTCGGACCCGCCCCGACGAGCGTAACCTCGACGATCTCGCCGATTTGCGCGTCCGTGTCGAAATGGACCGATTGGAGCCAGGGCGAACGGCCGATCATCTGACCGCCGTGCTTGCCTTTGCGCTCGATCAGGACCTCGGTGTTCACGCCGACTTTCGAGCGGTTGAACGCCAGCTGGTGGGCATTGATGCGCTCCTGCAGGCGCTCGAGCCGGTCATCCATGATCTCGCGCGAAATCTGGTCCTCCATCTTCGCTGCCGGTGTGCCCGGGCGAGCGCTGTACTTGAACGAATAAGCCGAAGCGTAGCGGACCGCATCGACAATCTGCAGCGTCGCGTTGAATTCCTCCTCCGTCTCGCCGGGGAAGCCGACGATGAAGTCGCCGGAAAGAGCGATGTCCGGACGAGCGGCGCGCATTTTTTCGAGAATAGCGAGATAGGTTTCCGCCGTGTGACTGCGGTTCATCGCCTTCAGGACGCGGTTGCTGCCCGACTGCACGGGGAGGTGCAGGTAGGGCATAAGCTTTTCGACCTCAGCGTGCGCGGCGACTAGCTCGTCCGTCATGTCCGCGGGATGGCTCGTCGTGTAGCGAATGCGCTCCAGCCCATCGATCGTCGCCAGCTCGCGAATGAGATGGGCGAGACCACGCGAACCGTCTGACCAGGCATTCACGTTCTGCCCAAGCAGCACGATCTCCCGCGCGCCGGCATTCACCAGCGAATGCGCCTCGGTGACGACATCGCCCCATGGACGAGAGATCTCGGCACCACGCGTGTAAGGCACGACGCAATAGGTGCAGAACTTGTCGCAGCCTTCCTGCACCGTGAGAAATGAGCTTGGATTGGCGCGGCGCCGCTGTGGGAACGCATCGAACTTGCTGAGCGAAGGCAGGTCGGTGTCGACGGGGCGCGCACCGCGAACTGCTTCTTCCACCATGTCGGGAAGGCGATGGTAAGCCTGCGGGCCGACCACGATGTCGATCATCTGCGAGCGGCGCTTCGCCTCGGCCCCTTCCGCCTGGGCAACGCACCCGGCAAGCGCAATTAGCGGCTTTGAGCCGTCCTCGCGCCTCAGGCGGCCCACGTCCGAATAGGCTTTCTCGGCGGCTTTTTCGCGGATGTGGCAGGTGTTGAGGACGACGAGGTCCGCATCCTCGGCTTCGCCTGCCGCGTGCATACCTTGGGCGGCGAGCAGTTCGCTCATCCGCTCGCCGTCATAGACGTTCATCTGGCAGCCGAAGCTTTTGATTTTGAAAGTTTTGGGAGTCATTCGCCACCGCCTATAGGCGAGCGATGGTGCGAGGTTAAGCCAAGCCGCTCGGCAATGCGCTCGCGCGCCTCGTGCGAGAGTTGCTTGCGGTCGCCCGAGCGGTCGAGCGGATCGAGAATGCGAACCGTGACCGGCAACGTGCCCTTGCGGCCGAGGATGCGCAGGACATTGTCCTTGCCGGGTTCCTCGTGCCAGCCGATCTCCGCCGCGGCGGCCGGTCCGTAATCCATTACCACCGGACGGATAACGACATCCTTGGCCGCGAAATTCGCGGCCTCGAGCAATGTCGAGCGGAACGGCAGCAGGTGCGTGCCGGGTCCGGTGGTGCCCTCGGGGAAGAGCACGACCGGCTTGTCGCGCTCGAGGGCCTTGGCGATGGCGATCGCCTGGTCCTTCGCGCCCTTGCGGTGGGTGCGCTTCACGTAAACCGTCGCGTTCTGGTCGGCGAGCCAGTGAATCAGTGAATGGCCGAGTTGGTCCTTGGACACGAATGCGCAATTGGTCGCTCCGCCAATCACGAGGATGTCGAGCCAGCTGACATGGTTGGAGACGAGCAATGTGTGCCGGCGGATCCTCCGGCCCTCCAGGTGCACACGAGCGCCAATGACCCAGGCGCAGGCCCCCAGGAACCATTGTGGCCACGGCGAGCGGCGCAGGATGACCTTGGTCAGGATGTGGATCGGCGCGAGGACAACGAAGAGCAGTAGCAGGCCTGCAATTCGCAGGACTGCTCTCCCGTTCAGGCTCGGAGCCTTACCGGTCGCGATCGAGCGAGACTCCGTAGAGCTCCATGCGATGATCCACGAGGCGGAAGCCGAGCTTCTCAGCGATGCGCTTCTGGAGCAGCTCGAGCTCGTCGTCGACGAACTCGATGACGTTGCCGGTCTCGACGTCGATCAGATGGTCGTGATGCGTTTCGGAGGCAGCCTCGTAACGGGAGCGGCCATCGCCGAACTCGTGTCGCTCGAGAATCCCAGCCTCCTCGAACAGGCGAACGGTGCGATAAACGGTCGCGATCGAGATGTTCGGGTCGACCGCGGCGGCGCGCGCGTGCAGCGTCTCGACGTCCGGGTGGTCCTCGCTGTCACCGAGCACGCGCGCGATGGTCTTGCGCTGCTCAGTGATCCTGAGGCCCTTGTCGGCGCAGAGCGCCTCAATGTCGATCTTGCGCGTCATGGCTACAAATTAGGTACGCGCCCGCCGCTCGTCCAGCGAGCTTACTTGCCGCGCGTCTTTCGTCTTTTGGTTCCGAGTCCGATCGACTTTGCGAGAGTGCGCCGCTGTTCCGCATAGTTCGGCGCGACCATCGGATAGTCGGCGGAAAGGCCCCACTTCGCCCGGTACTGCTCCGGAGTCATGCTGTAGTGAGTCATCAGATGCCGCTTCAGCATCTTCAGCTTCTTTCCGTCCTCGAGGCAGACAATGTAGTCGGGCTTAACCGACGAACGGATCGAAACCTTCGGCTCAGGCTTCGCTTCCGGCGCAGCGGAAGTCGCGGAAATCCCACGCAGCGCCTTATGGACATTCTCGATCAGGTTCGGGAGGTCGTTCACTGCAACGCTATTGTTGCTGACATGGGCGGCGACGATGTCAGCCGTCAGGGTCAGCAGCGTGTCCTCGCCAGCATCTTGTTCAGCCATTTGCAGAATTCCCGATGTAAGAGCAGAGACCTCGTGCAGTCTTCGACTACACGCGTCACGGCTGTTACGCCCAGTAAAAGGCGCTCGCAACTGTCGATTGAAGAAAACCGAAAGTCTCGATTAACTAAAGTTCGCGAGCGAGCGTAATGGCGTCGAAGCGCTTGCCGTCGGACGATTGATAATAGCTGCGGCGGCGGCCGACGGGCTCGAAACCGGCAGCGCGATACATCGCAACCGCGGGATTGCCATCGCGAACTTCGAGGTGAATCCGACCGACACCTTCCTTGCTCGCTTGCCGCATGAACTGATCGAGCAGCCGCTGGCCAATGCCCCGGCGGTGATGACTTGGAAGCACGGCGATCAGCAGCAGCTCGGCCTCATCAGCCACCATGCGGACCAGGGAAAAGCCGACGGCGGCTTCATTCTCGCGCTCGCGGGCGATCATCATCGAGACGCCGGTCATCGGCAGGATTCCGCTCAGCTGCGAGCGCGTCCAGGCTTCGCCGAACGTGGTCCCGAAGGCTGCGTCCATGACGGACATGACGGCGTCGATCTCGTCCGATGTGCCGGCTTCGAGCCGGATGTCGTCGGCAAAGGCGGGCGTGGCCATCAGGCGGCCTCCCGCACTTTTGCGTCAGGGGCTCGGGCGTACACCGGCTTCGGCGGAAGCGAACGCATGGTCGACGGCACCTTGAGAGCGTTCGCCGCCAACGGCCACGCTTCGCGGGCTTCACCCCAGCCGCGCGCATCGACCAGTTGCTTCGCGCCTGAACCGAGGACGACGGGCGCTGTGATGTACTCTGCAGCCTTCGCCGGAACAAGGTTGCGCAGCTCGGAAGTTGGCTCTGCCGTGGTCGCATCGAATTGCTGCACGAACAGCTCGCCATGCCCGCCGATGATGCTCACGCCGATTTCACCATCAGCTACAGCGCTGGCCGCGAGCAACGCGAGGGAGGACATTCCCGACAGCTCGGCGTCCCAGCCGATCGCCAGGCCGTGCGCCGCCGCAATGGCGACGCGAATGCCGGTGAAGCTTCCCGGGCCTACGCCGACGAGGATGCTCTCTGCGCGGCGGCCCTGAAGCAGCTCGTGGAGCATCGGCACGAGTCGTTCCGAATGGCCGCGCCCGATGAGCTCGTCCTTGCGGGCGATGCACTCACCCGAGCCGTCGAACAATGCGGCGGTGCAGGCGGAACTCGACGTGTCGAACGCGAGAAGCATGACGGGATAGTGGACACATGCGGACGGAACCCGCAAGTGCCTGAATTAAATCGCCTCTACGGATTCCACTTCGGGGACGTAGTGGCGGATGAGGCTTTCGATGCCGCGCTTCAGTGTTACGGTCGAGGACGGGCAGCCCGAGCAGGCGCCATGCATCGACAAATAGAGCCGGCCGTCGCGATAGCCCTTGTAGGCGATGTCGCCGCCGTCCTGAGCAACGGCGGGACGGACGCGGGTCTCGATCAGGTCCTTGATCTGTTCGATGATGTCCGCGTCCTCG
>DASUCP010000285.1:0-15932 GCA_036275975.1 Sphingomicrobium sp. | reverse complement strand
TCGACACTTCGGACGGGGCAATGAGCGGCAGCTACCGCATGGTCGACGAGAACGGCAGTGCGTTTGATGTCGAGATCCCAAACTTTCAACTGCTCAGCGCCTGAAGTGTGATAGCCCGTTCGCGCACTATCGTCCTTGCCGCGAACAGCCTTTGGTACATCACTAATTTTCGGACTGGGCTGGTGCTGGCACTCCGCGATACCGGCTATCGGCCAATCGTAGTCGCTCCAGCGGACGCGAGGAACGAAGCGCGCTTGGCCGAGCTCGGGATCGAGTTCGTGCCAATCAAAATCGATCGCAAGGGGCTTAACCCTCTCGCAGAGGTCTTCTTGTTGTCGCGGCTCAGGCGGTTGCTCGGGCGTCTGCGTCCCTTCGCCTATATCGGCTTCACGATAAAGCCGAACATCTACGGAGCGCTCGCCGCTTCTACGTTCGGAATCCCCGTGATCGCGAATGTGAGCGGACTCGGTACGACGTTCATTCGACGGGGGGCGCTGCAACGGCTTGTTACGACCCTCTACCGTGCCGCATTTCGCCGCGCTGTCGTGTTCTTCGAGAATGCAGACGATCGTCGGCTGTTCGTCGACGGAAAGATCGTGCGAGCGCAACAGACGCGACTGGTGCCGGGCTCGGGAATCGACCTCGACAGGTTCGCAGTCGCCGACTTGCCTTCGGGAGGCGTGATCTTCCTGCTGATTGCGCGCCTCATCGGCGACAAGGGCGTGAGGGAGTTCGTCGAGGCCGCGCGCAGGCTGCGACAGCGGATGCCTGATTCCCGCTTCCAGCTTCTCGGCGGCATCGACGAGGGAAACAGGACATCCATCCAGCGGTCAGAGCTCGACGCGTGGGTGGAAGAGGGTGTCATCGAATATTTCGGCGAAACCGACGATGTGAGGCCGTTCATCGCGAAGGCGAGCGCGATCGTCCTACCGTCCTATCGTGAGGGGCTCCCAAGATCGCTCCTCGAGGGCGCCGCGATGGGAAGGCCGCTTATCGCCACGGATGTTCCGGGCTGTCGGGACGTCGTCGATGAAGGCGTGAACGGCTTTCTTTGTGAGCAGCACGATCCTGCCTCGCTGGCCCATGCCATGGAGCGGCTCGGAAGGTTGCCGGAACAGCAACGCGCGAGCATGGGCGCTGCTTCCCGTCGGAAGGTTCAGGAACAATTTGATGAAGCGCTCGTAATTCGCGCCTATCTCGACGCGCTCGCCAGTCTTTAAGGCAAGAGCCAAGGCAAGATGTTCGAACAATCTTCCAGGCAGCATCGGGGCCCGCGCGGCGTTCACGGGTGGCGAGCCTATGCCATCGGAGACATTCACGGCCGGCTCGACCTGCTCGATCAGCTTCTCTCGGACATTCATGGGCAGCTGGCGCGGCGACCCGCGCACAAGGTGCTCCTGGTTTTCGTGGGGGACCTCATCGATCGCGGGCCCAGATCCGCGGAAGTCGTCGAACGCCTACGCACGTATCGCCGTGACGGCGTCAAAGCCGTATTCCTACTCGGCAATCACGAGGAGGTGCTGCTGAGAATCCTCGGCGGCGAAGCCGAGTTGATCACGAAGTGGCGCTGGTTTGGCGGTGCCGAGTGCCTGAAAAGCTACGGCGTCGACCCTAGCCAGCTCGCCGGCCGCACCGAGGAGGAAGCACTGGAAATCGTTCGCAACGCGATCCCGAAGGAGCATAAGCAGTTCCTCGAGAGCTTCGTCGATACCTGCCGCTTCGGCGATTATCTGTTCGTCCACGCGGGCATCCGTCCCGGAATCGAGGTCGATCAGCAGCGCCAGACCGATCTCCGCTGGATCCGCGAACCGTTCCTGCTCGACGACACGGACCACGGATTCGTCGTCGTTCACGGGCACACGATCAGGCCCGAAGTCGAGGTTCTGCCGAACAGGATCGGCATCGATACGGGTGCCTATCGCACGGGTGTTCTGACGGCGCTTGCGATCGAAGGATCGCGCACGTGGTTTCTGCAGACTCAGGCGGCGGAACATGAACAGTTTGCCGCAACCGATTGATTCGGTCGGTTTTGGAGGGTAGTCACTCCTCACCGGGGTAGCGTTTCGGTTAGAGGGGAGATCGCGCGTCTTAGTTCGCGAGGTATGATCGTGTCCCTGGGTTCAGTCAGCCGTCCGTTCTTCACAGGCGCAGCCATCGGGGCTGCAATTCTCATTTCAGGTTGCGCCGACACTCGGGGCGGTTCGATCCCGTATGATCGTCCGTTGGCGCTTCCGGACGAGCCCAAGATCGAATCGCTCGACGCCGATTATAAGATCGCTCCGCTCGACAAGCTGACGATCAAGGTTTTCAAGGCGGATGACCTGTCCGGCGACTATGACGTCGACCTTGCTGGCCACATCTCTCTTCCGCTCGTCGGTGAAGTCGAGGCCGTGAATCTTACGACGGCCCAGCTCGACGACAAGCTGACCCAGCTGCTCGGGCAGAAATATTACGAACATCCCGACGTGAGCGTGGCGATCAAATCGTCGACAGCGCACGTCGTGACCGTGGATGGGGCCGTCAAGGAATCCGGACAATTTCCGGTCGCGGGGTCGATGTCTCTCGTCCAGGCCGTCGCGCTTGCCCGAGGCACCAGTGACGACGCCAACGCGCGCCGCGTCGCTGTCTTCCGAATGATCGGCGGGCAGCGGCAGGCCGCTGCGTTCGACCTGACCGCGATCCGCCGCGGGGAGGCGCAGGATCCGACGATCTATCCGGGTGACATCGTCGTCGTCGACGGCTCCAAGATCAAGGCGATCCAGAAGCAGCTCTTCCAGAGTTGGCCGCTTCTTTCGATCTTCAGGCCGTTCTGAGTGGCGGTCGGGGCAATCCATCCGAGGGGTAAGGCGCAGTGAACACCAGTCTAGCTGTCCCGAACCAGGGTCCTTGGCCGATCGGCCCCCTCGACGCGGACACCGCGCACCTTGGGCCAGGTCAGCGAACCTACTCCGCGACCAACATCCTCGATTTCGCAGCGCTCATGCGCATCATCCATCATTGGCGGTGGCTGGTTCTGGGCGCCGTCGCCCTTGGCATCGCCGGTGCAGTGCTCGCGACTCTCCTGACGCAGCCTGTTTACCGCGCATGGGTCACGCTCGAAGGCAACCCGCCGACGGTACAGGTGACCGACGAGCAGAACCGTAACAATGACGCGCCGACGGTCGACAATTATGACTTTATCTCCACGCAGGTCGGCCTGCTTCAAAGCAGGAGCGTTGCGGAACGAGCGGCGCAGGAGCTCAATCTCGCCAACAATTCCGACGTCGTGCCCCAGGACATCGATGCCTCGCAGCGCCTCAAGGTTGCCACTGGCGTCGTTGCCGATGGGCTGGAGGTAATCGCCCCCGAAACCGGAGAGCTGATCAAGTTCAGCTATGACTCGACCTCACCGCAGCTCGCGGCGACGATTGCCAACGGGGTCGCCGACAGCTTCATCAACACCGCACTTCAGAGGCGCTACGAATCCTCGGCCTACGCGCGCAACTTCCTCGAGCGGCAAATCAACAAGACTCGCGGCGATCTGGAGCGGTCGGAGCGCGCGCTCGTCGCCTATGCGCAAGCGCAGGGGATCATCAACACGTCAACCGAATCGAGCGGTCCCACCGGTTCGACCAGCGGCGGGGACACCGCTTCGCTGCAAGGCGAGTCGCTGATGAAGCTCAACGATGCGCTTGCCGAAGCGACTGCCCGCCGAGTGGCCGCAGAGGGCGCCTACCGCAGTGCGATGGCGACCGGACCGACCGCCGACGTCGCAGCCAGCACGCTGGCCCTGCGTCAACAGCGTGCACAAGTTCAGGCCGATTACGAGCAGAAGCGCACGTTCATGAAGCCGGACCATCCGGACATGATCGCGCTGCGTTCGCAGATCGCCGAGCTCGACAAGCAGATCGCCAGCGCGTCCGCCGTGACGAACTCCGGCCGCACCAACGGCCTCCTGGCTGACTATCGCGCAGCGCTTTCCGCGGAGAATTCGCTCAAGGCGCGGGTTGCCCAGCTCAAGGGGGACGTTCTCAACCTCCGCGGCCGGAGCATCCAGTACACCATCCTCCAGCGCGAGGTGGATACCAACCGCGCCCTCTACGACGCCCTGCTTCAGCGCTACAAGGAGATCGGCGTCGCCGGGGGCATCGGAATCGCGCCCGTTTCGATCGTTGATCGTGCGACGGTGCCGTCGCTTCCGTTCAAGCCGAACCTGTTCCTCAACCTGATCCTGGGCCTCGGCCTCGGCCTTGCCGCGGGGGTCGCGGGCGCGATCGGACTCGAGTTCATCAATGACACGATCAAGAGCCGCGAGGACGTTCGCAAGAAGCTCGCCTTGCCGTGCCTTGGCACAGTGCCGAAGACGCTGGCCAAGGACACGTTCGTCGAAGATCTCAAGAACCCGACATCGATCGTGTCGGAGGCCTATTCGGCGATCGTCGCGGCGCTGCGTTTCAGCACCGAAGCGGGCATGCCGAAGCTTATGTTGGTGACCAGCACGAGGTCCGGCGAGGGTAAGTCGTCATCCGCGCTCGCGCTCGCCCAGAACTTCGCACGCCGCGGGAAGCGCACGCTGCTCATCGACGGCGACTTGAGAAAGCCGGCGTTCAAGGCGGCAAGCGACAAAGTCGGCCTGAGCAAGTTGCTGACGACCGACGACAAGGTTGAAGATCACGTCGTTGAGACGCAGCATGATCATCTGTGGCTGCTCCCCAGCGGCCCGATCGCTCCAAACCCCGCCGACCTCCTGTCGACCGGCCGCATCCGCAAGATCATGGCGGAGGCGATGGAGGGCTTTGAGCTCGTCGTAATCGACGGCCCGCCGACCCTTGGCCTTGCCGACGCGCCCTTGCTGGCGTCCGCCGCCGGCGAAGTTCTGTTCGTCATCGAAAGCGGCAAGACCCGTACTCGCGCTGCGATCGAGGCATTGAACCGCCTCGAGGCGACGGGAACCCATGTGCTCGGAGTAACCCTGACCAAGTCCACCGATTCCGGCGGCAGCTACGGCTACGGCCGCTACGGTTATGGGTACGGCTACGGATACGGCTACGGTTACGGTTACGGAAAGACCGCGAGGGTGAAGCGGACCGAGATCCTGATGATCCCACGAGGCGACGACGACCAGCCGTTTGAAAAGGCGGTCGAGGAGTCCGACGCCTGAAAAAGCCGCGGAGGGTTCGAGTCCGGTGATTGCACGCCGCGTGCTCGTCGTCCTCGTCGCGCTGCTTCTCGCAGCGCAGGTCGTGAGGAATTCCGCGGTCGCTGCTCTTTCGGAGCTCCACCCCGCTTCGGCGGCGCGGCTATGGCCCGGCCACCCGACCGTAGAGCTTTCGCTGGGATTGCTGGGGATCGGACAAGCCTCCCACGCGCGGACACGCGTGCCGCCCGGGAGCTTTGCGATGATCGACGATGCAGCGCGCAAGTCGCCATTGTCGCCGGAGCCGTTCCTGGTCCACGGAGTCCAGTCACGACTTGCCGGCGACATGGATGCGGCGAGACGCGATTTCGTCGCCGCGCAATGGCGCGATCCACGCTCATTGCCGGCAGCTTATTTCCTGGCGGAATATTATTTCCGTGGTGGCAAGCCGATCGAGGGTCTCAGACAGATTGCGATCCTCGCGCGCCTCTCGCCTGGAGGCATTACGACTGTTGCGCCTTATGTCGCTGCGTACGCGCAGAACCGCTCCAACTGGCCGCAAATCCGCGAACTATTCACATCGGAACCCTCGATCGAAGACGATGTGCTGACGGCGCTTTCCCAAAATCCGGCTAATACGGAGGCCGTGCTCACCCTTGCGGATGCGAGCCACCGGCGGAGCGACAGCCCGTGGGTGGCCGCGCTGCTTCACGGTCTCGTCGATGCGGGCCAGTATTCGAGAGCAAGGGCGATCTGGACATCGGTCGGGGGCGCGGGCTCCGGCTCGTCCGGGCTGATCTATGATGCGACCTTCGACCATCCGAAAGCGCCTCCGCCATTCAACTGGGCGCTGACTTCGTCCACGGTCGGACTGGCGGAACGGCAGCATGGGCAGAGGCTCCACGCCATCTTCTACGGGTCCGAAGACGGCCCACTCGCGAGCGAGTTGCTGATGCTTCCGCAGGGCTCGTACCACCTGCAGTTCCGGCTTGGGCCGAGCGCGCTGCACCCGGAGGCGATCAGCTGGTCGCTTCGGTGCGACAAGGCGGAGGGTGCCTTCGCCAGCATCGGCGTCGATGCCGCGGCCGGTCGCGGCTGGGACTTCCAGGTTCCGGCCAACTGTCAGGCCCAATGGCTCGAACTCTTTGGACGCTCGGGGGACATCGCGCAGCAATCGGATGTGACGATCGCGGACCTGCGGCTCGTGAGGATCGGTGCCGGTGCTTAACCGCGCCCGCGAGGCGATCGGCCCGGCATACCTGTTCGCCTGCCTGATTCTTGGCGGCAGCGCCCAGGGAATTTGGCAGAACATGATCCTGCAGCTGGCGGGCGTGGCGATCATCGCTTGGGCAGCGGCTGCACCCGCTGATGAGCCGCTTCTCCCACCGGCGAAGCAGCTGCTCTTGCTGGCGATCGTCGGCATCCTCGTCATCGCATTGCAGCTGGTGCCGCTTCCGCCGGCGGTCTGGTCGAGCCTGGGACCGCGCCACGAGTTCGTCGAAGGTTATCGAGCGCTCCGGCTTGGCGTACCGGCGCTTCCGCTGTCGATGACTCCGGCCGAGACGCTCGATTCGCTGCTCGCCGTTATTCCCCCGCTGGCAATCTTCTGCGCGGTCGTTCGCTTGCGCGCGTTTCGGCCTGGCTGGCTCGCCATCGCGCTGCTGGCGGGAACAGTCGCCGGAATCCTGATCGGCGCTCTCCAGGTCGCAAGCTCCAGCTCCGGGCAATCCCCTTGGTACCTGTACGAGGACACCAATGTCGGCGCTGGCGTCGGCTTCTTCGCAAACGCCAACCACATGGCGATTTTGCTCGTCGTTTCGCTTCCGTTTCTCGCGGCGATCGCCGCCACTGCGCGGCGGTCGAACGTCCAACGTTATTCGGCGGTGTTGGCACTCACCATCGGCATCGCCTTGGTGGTGATGGTCGGCTTGGCGCTCAACCGTTCGCTTGCCGGATACGGCCTCGCCTTGCCCGTGTTAGCCGCCAGTGCGCTCATCGTTCTTCCGTCAAGCAGCCCGTTGCGCATCTGGGCCGTGGTGCTCGCAAGCCTACTCGTCATTGCAGCGATATTCGGTCTCGAGGTCACGTCGATCGGCAGCGCCAAGTTCGGTCAGGAAGCCTCGACCTCGGTCCAATCGCGAGCCGACATCCTCGCTACGACCACGACTGCAATGAAGGACTTCCTTCCGTTCGGGTCCGGCCTCGGCTCATTCCGTCGTGTCTATCATCTCTACGAACGGCCCGAGCAGGTGACGAACATCTACGTCATCCATGCCCACAACGATTACGTCGAATTGGCGTTGGAGTTGGGTGTCGCCGGGATGATCCTGATGGCGCTCTTCCTCGCCTGGTGGGCGGTTGCGGTCTGGCGCGTGTGGCGGACTGCAGAAGCGGGCCCATTTGCCCGTGCGGCCTCGATCGCGTCCGCCGCAATCCTCGTACACAGCGTCGTCGATTTCCCGCTTCGAACGGCGGCGATCAGCGCCTGCTTCGCGATGTGCATAGCCCTGCTTGCGGATCGCCGCGCCCCGCGCGCAAAGGAGCCATCGGACCTTCGCCCGGCTCGTCACACCGTCATTCGCTAACGCCGCTATCCGGGAGCTAACCACTGCACGAGATTTGGGAAGCCGTCGTCGCGGCGATGACAAGCTGGCACCAGGGCAAGCTGTTCATCGAACATGCTGTCAGGATCAGCCACGACTCGCTGCACGTCATCGTCGGCGTTCTTCTATGGCTCATGTTTGGCCTCATCACCCGCCGGCCGCTCTCATCATGGATTCCGTGGACCTGGATTTTCGCCGTCATCCTGTGGAACGAGACCGTCGACCTCTGGCTCGAGCAGTGGCCCGACCCCGGCCAGCAATATGGCGAAGGCGCAAAGGACCTGATGGTGACGATGCTGCTTCCGACCATCCTCATGTTCGCCGTTCGACTGAGGCCGGATCTTTTCAGGGCGGGAGCCAAAAGGCGTCGCCGCTGAGTCTCGTCAGGCAAATGGGACTCTGGCCTGCCTCAGCAGCTCGGAACTTTTGAATCGCAAACCCGGCATCAGCAGGAACTGCGTCCAATGAATTCGGAGAGTGCCGAACCGCGTAGATGTCGGCTCGATGGGCTCTGGGCTCCCGGCTAGCTGCGTCAGCGCCGCCCGATAAAGTGCCCGACTCATTCGGTCCCGCAGCAACTCGGTCTTTAACGCCGGATTGTTCGCCAGGGTGCCGAACAGGCGATCGGCCAGGAGCAAAGCCTGCGCGGGTGCACGGCCCGCGGCGAGCTGAAGCGACCTTCGATAAAACTCCTCCAGCTCGCTCGGCGATTTGCCAGCGAGCGAGGCTGCGAAGTCGCAGATCCACTTGAGCCGAAACCACGCGCTCGATGCCCCGTGCACTGCCAGATAGGCGAAAGTCTCGGTCGGTCCGAGCGTGGGCAGCGCGATGCCGTTGCCGATATCGACCAGCCGTGTTGTCGAATGAACGTCGATGGTCGGAATCATTCTGGGATTGTCGGCAGTGCGTGTGTGAAGATCGATCTGCACCCCTAAATTCGGCGCTACCCAGACCGACTCCTTGCGAATTCGGTGCCATTTGCCAACGAGCGCAGGCGCCCGATTTGGGATGGTCAAAACATAACCGCGGGCTTCGAGCAGCGCGGCAGCACGCTCTAGGTCAGCGGGAGCGATCAGGAGGTCGACGTCGACTGCCGATTTCACGGCCGATGAACCATAGGCAAGAGCGCTGAGCGTGAGGCCTTTCAAGAAAAGCAGACCGACTCCGGCGCTCTGAAAATCCCCACGGATCTTGCCGCACTCGGCCGCAACCTTGAGGTTGGACGTGGCAATTGCTGCCGCGTCCTCGTGCAGGTCGCCGAGGCCGCTGACGCTTAGGTCGACTGCCCTCCAGACAAGTCCCTGAACTCCGTGAAACCTCGCGAGGCGGACCACCCGTGCACCGTCCAGCGCTCCAGAGCTCAACGCCTGGCGCGTCTCCACACCGCCGAAAGCCGAGCGGCAGCACTCGATGACGAAGCTCAGTTCCGGAGAAAAATGCACCTTTGCCTCGGCTCCAGCCCGTCGCAGTCGCCAGTGTTTGACCGCGATGGCCTGACATTGGCAAATCCCGCGCTATCTTCAGGGATGATGCATGTGACGCGAGCCCCAGTTTTGGTGCGCATCTACCGCATGACGAGCGAACGACGCCGCTCGTTGCTTCGTGCCTGGCTGGTGCTTACGATCGCATCGGCGGCCGTCGCCTTGTTGCCGTTTCGGACAGCTATTCGTTTCGGCGCAAGAGCCATTGGCCGGCGCGGGCGCCCTCCGCAGGATTGGATCAGTGCCGTCGAATCCGCCGCCTGCTACATGCCCTGGCGAACAATGTGCATCGAAAAGGGCCTTGCCGTGCAGCGGCTGCTGCGCGGTTCCGGAGTCAATGCGCGTCTCCACTATGGCGCGCGTCATGCCGAGGACACCGGTAAGGTTGAGGCGCACGTGTGGGTCACAGTTGCGGGGGAGGCAATCTTCGGCGGCGAAGAGGCAGCGGGATACGCCGAACTGGCCCGCTATCCGTGAGATCGGAGCCGACACGCGATTATTCGGTCTTTGGCCTGGTCGTGCGCAGCGACCTGCCTCTTCCCGAGCTGTTTCCGCACGAAGCGCAGGGCGCTGCCGACGTGACGATTCACGCCGGAGAAGTTCCTGAAGCGGTTCACGCGCCCGAAGGCTTGTCCGCAGGCGATGACGCACTGCTGCTCGTGATCCCTGGAGTGGCGAGGTACCGAATCGCAGACGGTCGTTCGATCACCGTCCAGGCGGAAGTCGATGTCCCCGACCGTAACGTCAGGCTCTTTCTGCTGGGCTCGGCTTTCGGTGCGCTTCTGCACCAGCGCGGGCTTCTTCCGCTGCACGCTAACGCAGTCGAAATCGGCGGCACTGCAATCGCCTTCATGGGCGAATCCGGTGCCGGCAAATCCACGCTTGCCGCCGCTTTTCGTGATCGCGGCTACCGCGTGATCGCTGACGATGTCTGCGTCGTCGGCTTCGACGCTGACGGGAAACCGCATGCCAAGCCGGGCTTGCCGCGCCTTCGGCTGTGGGCCGAAGCGCTCGAGGTGATGGGTCAGGGCACTGCCGGGTTCGAGCACTCTTATGTTGGAGACGAGCGGTTCGACAAATTCGACGTGCCCCTCGATGTCTCTTCTGCGGTCCGCTCCGACATTCCGCTTTCCGGCCTGTACCTGCTCGGGCGCGCTGACGAATTGTCGATCGACCGCTTGACCGGAGTGGAGGCAGCGGACGCGGTGTTCGCCAACACCTACCGTGGAGGCTTCATTTCGGCGGCCAATGGGCAGGAGAACCATTGGTCGTCCGCGGTTCGCCTTGTTCGCAGCTTGCCCGTTTTCCTTGCATCGCGGGAATGGGACCTCGGAAAGCTCGACGAGCAATGCCGGATGCTGCTCGATCACGCGATCGCACTAGTCGGCTGAAAACCGAATCAGTTGGTGCCGGCAACCTTCCGCATAAAATGCCCTGCCGATATGCCGCGCAGCAGTCCGTACCGATAGCGCAAGATCGCGCCCGGATGGTCGAGTCCCCGTGAAGGCAGGCTCTCGATTGTGTCTGCGATCCAGCGCGTATCCAGCGCTTGAGCGGCGGCTGAGCAGCGCCCGATGACATCGAGCTCCGCACGAAGCAGCGGCAGGTCGCGCGCGACCTTTTCATACCAATCCGCGCCCTGGTACCCGCGCAAGTGCGTGTCCGTGACGGCCTGTGGCAGGCGGTCCGTGAAAGCCCGTCGTGCGAGGCCGCGCTCGGTTCCCCCGCGGAGAAACTCTTCACCCGGAATGCTGAGGCAATATTCGACGACCCGCCTGTCGGAAAGCGGGTCGCGAAAGCTCAACCCGAACTCGCCCAGCATGCCCTTGAAGTAATTGCCGTTATCGCCGTCGAAGAGCGCGGCGAGACGGAATTCCAGCGGGTCGTTCGAAGGCTGGTAGACGAGGTCGAGTCCTTGCGCTCGCGCCTTTGCCTCGACTGCCTTGCGGAGGGTCGGGTTAATCGCCGTGTAGCCTCCGAGGTCGGTCGGCCGGCCATACAGGCGGCACGCGAACGTCCACACCGAGCGCGGAAGGATCGGGCCGATCAGCTGAGCGGCGAGCGTACGAAAAGCGATGCCGTTTGCTCTCATCTTCGCGCCGATGCTCAGCAACTTGAGGAGACGGCCTTGGGGCAGAAGTGCCGACCACGCTTCGCGCCCCGCGTAACTGGTCGTTAGGTTGCCGGAATGGCCGACGAGCAGGACATTGAGCCTTCGAGCCTTGGCGACCCTGCTGATCTCCCGGACCCAGACCGAATTGCACGGACCGAAGGTCGGCTGCTGCATGTAGGCGTATTGCCGGTCGAGGATGTCCACCAGCGTTTCGTCACTTTTGTTGACGATGACGTGCTCCACATTTGGATACCCCCTCGCAGTTTCGGCGGCGAGGTGGCTTTCGTCACTGACCGTGGAGTGGGGCACCGGTCCATCGAAGCCTTCGCGCGGAGCAGCGGTGAAGGCGATGATTTTGCCCGGATCGAACTGCTGCGCGGCCGTGGCGGTCACGACGGAGCTGTCGAGGCCGCCGCTGAGGTGGGAGCCGACAATGTCTTGCGTGCTGCGCAGCTGCTCTTTCACGGCCAGGTCCACGACCGCGCGAAGCCCATCCTCATAGTCGGCCGCTTTCACGGGACGGTTCTGGGCTCGAGGCACCTGCCAGTAGCGTTCGCTGGTGCTTCCGCTCCGTGTAATCCGAAGGGTCTGGCCAGGAGGAACGCGCTGAATGCCGCGAAAGTGAGTCCGAGTTCCCGCGAAGGTCAGCAATGCGAGTTCGTGCGCCATCGACTCAGGGTCGAACTCTCTCGGGATGGTCGGCAAGGCATGGAGTCCCGAGGGCATGGTCGCAAAGGCGAAGAAGTCCGGGCCTTCGTGAAAGTAGAGTGGACGATGGCCGAACAGGTCTCTGCCGAGAAGGAGGTTTTGGTCGGTCCGGTCCCACAGGGCGAAGGCGAATTCGCCGATCAGCTTTCCAGCGGCTTCGCTGCCCCATTTGAGCAGCGCTTCGAAGAGCACGTCCGCATCGGACAAACGCTTCAGCTGAGCCGACGAGATGCGAAGCGCAGAGGCGAGATCGGAACGGTTGTCGAGCCTGACGTCGGCAACGAGCTTATAGGGGCCGCGTTCGAGCGGTTGGTGGTCGAACGCATCTTCCGGCAAGATGCTGAACAAAAGGCGGCCGCATGAAAAACCGTTCTCGACGGAAACCGCGGGGTTGGAGCCGTATGGCTTCAGCGCTTCGAGCATTCGCGCGCAACTTTCGCCGGTCGGCGCGCCGCCAAACGACCAAAAGCCCGCGATGGCGCTCAGCTTGCGTCTCCGTTAAGTTCGAGTCGCCACTCGCGTCTGCAAAAACTAAACCCCCACAGGGGACGCGGCGATCAGGACTTGTTGGAAGAGCCGTCGTTCGCGGCGCCGGGATTCTTCTCGGCCGCACCAGCTTGGATCTGCTTCACTTCGGGCTTCTTCCACGCTTTCTTAAGCATCGCCAACTCCTTACGCCGGCCTTTAGACCCGGATAATCAAACGCGAGGCTCATACAAACAATCGGCAAGCAAGGCCACCCCGTTAGCGGTTCAGCGGACTGGCTCAATAAGTCGCGCTTCGCTCATTTGTTCCAGCAAATCGCGGAGGTCGCTCGTGCACTGCTCCTCCGACACTTCGTACTCGGCCAAAAGCTCTCTCTTGAGGTCGCCAAAAGTGCGCGGCTGCTCGAGCTTGCGCCAGATGTCCGTCGCCACGGAATTGAACCCGAAGCACAGGCCCTGGTTCGGCTCCAGGGCGACGAGCTCGTCATTAATCTCGGCTTCCATAAGTTGCGCGGATCGGCGGTATGTCTCGTCTTCAGGAATTTGCTCGACCATGGTTCACTGACTTCCTGCCAATACGCAATGCATAAACGAGCCTAAAGGCACGGGAAAGCGGCCTTCCTAGTCCTTGTTCTTGACGACCTGCTGATCCTTGCTTCGGAAATGCGTGTCCAGGAACCGGTTGAGCTTAGCCAGCTCCAGGACTGCAAGCGCCTCCGACTCTGTCGCGCGGCCAGCAAGCGCGTTCGCTCGCCAGGCCTCCAGGAGCGCTCCCCATTTTTTTGGGGTAAGCGGGCCACCCGCTTCACGGATCATCGGACGAACCTTTTCGATCATCTTCTTCGCCTCGCTCACGCGGCTGAGCGCTTCCGACGTGGAGAGTTCGCCTGCTTCGAATTTCTTCAGGAGCTCGCACCGAAACGCCACGCAAGGCTCCGGCCGACGTTCGAAGACTCCGCAGCGAGTGCCCTGGAGATGGCGGCAAGGTTGATTGAACCGCAGTTGCCCCGGCGGGTCCTCGTACGGGTCCAGTCCGAGTTCAACCACGTTGGCGATTTCATGCGGCCCAAACGGAACAGAATCATGTAGGGCGCCGCTGCAACAAAGACCGCAGCTCGTACACAGTTGGGCAGACGGCGACAAAGCCTCCATGATTTTTCTTAATTAATTCAAGCCGAACGCCCGGTCTACGCTTGCGAATAGCCGGATCCGCCCGTGGCGCGGGGTGAATTCGCCGTCGGGTTGGCGCAGATGCGTCACCTGAGTCCCGACCGTTCTGTTGATCTTCGGCCAATGCCCGATCTTTTCGGTCCCATAGGCGAAGCAGAGAATCACGACGGGCCCTTCCGATTGGCCCGGCTTGGTCGATGACGGCGGCCGTAGCACCACATGTGCCTACCCCTATCGCCGAAAGGAGTTTACCGCCCATCGATCATTCGTACGTCTCATCGTCCGAATATGCTGCGCGGACCTGCCGCGAGGCCAAGGCGAACAGCGTGGCGTAATAGAGGCTCACCGTGGTGGCATAGTAGATGCTCTGCCGTCCGTGCTCGCCCGGGACGAGCCAGTCGGTGGATTGGATTACCAAGCGGTCCAAAAACCATAAGCACGCGATGACTGCTAAAACGAGCACCCATGGCATGGGTTGGAATCGCACGGCCTTAAGCGCGTAGGCCAGGGGGATTAGGAGGATCACCGCATCGTAAGCGCGGTGGTACATCGCGACATAGGCCCAGAAGCAGAGCAAACTGAGGAACATCGCCTCGCTGCCGCGACGCCGGATAGCCAGCCAATAACTGATGGTTGTTCCAGCCGCCGCGGCGGCGAAGGGGATTGCGAGTGGGAGCCAGAGCGATCGGGACACGGCGAACACATCGATGAACCCGTCGCTCAGCTGATAGACGCCGGGGTCCGGCTGGTATGATAAGGCCGCGTGCGCCGCCTGCATGACGAGGCTGATCGGGCTCTCGTCGAGCCAGATGGCGACCCCGAGGGTCAGCGCTGCATGAATGCCAAGCGCCACGACGATCGGGCGCCACTGCCGCTTCCATACGAAGTAGGGGAGCAGGAAAAGCGTCGCGGTATATTTTATGAACGAGAAAGCGAGCGCGGCGCCCGCCCAATTCTTTCTACCCCCATCCGCCAACTCGGCGCTGAGGAGGAAGAAGAACATGCCGGCAATGAGGTGCTGGCCGTTCGCGATCGCGATTCGCCAAGGTAGGCTGACCAATAGGATGCCGGCGAGCAGCGCTCCAACTTCGGGGAGAGCCGGATGGCTCAAGCGGCGCGCCAGTAGCAGGCCGCAACCGACGCTGAAGATCAGGTTCAAGACAAACCAGGTGAGCTTCGCTGCGGGCCAGCCGAGGGGCGTGAACGGCCAGAGCAGCATCAGCACCGAAGGTACCTGGACAGGGTAAAGCCCCATCGGGTTGCCGTTCGCGTCCGGCGTTTCGGCACTCCACGGGCCCGGCCCCTTCTTCAAATATCGGTTGTAGGGATTCTCGTGCTGGAGGTCTTCGGCCGCTTTCACTGTCATTCCGAAGTCGCCACTGCCGAAGGGCGGGTCTAGTGCGCTCGGAGCTGACCTGAAAATGGATACAACGCCGAGCACGAGAAGCAGCGCCAGCGCTATTCGGAGGGCAAACAACTTCCGGCCATCAGCGGCTGCCATATTTGCGTGCGCCAAGCTCCAGCTCCCCCCGATCGCCATTATCACCATTCCAAAATGGAGCCGACAGAAGGGATATCCTTTACGACAATGCCGCTCGGTTCTGCGGCTTACGCCAATATAAATGGCGGCTCAGGCAAAAATGGTCGCCGAGCCTTAGGCACCGAGTGAGAATCTAGTGCCAGCTTTCCACCCATCAGAGATTAGCGTGTAACCCGCGAAACGGGTGCGATACGTCAGGTTGCCCGCTGAGGCCCTCATGCGTATGTGCGCTTCTGTGGGCCCATAGCTCAGTCGGTAGAGCAACTGACTTCGTATGGGGTCGCCGTTGAGAAATCGACGGACGAGAAGGTGTCAAAGTCGGGGAACCCGTCCGCGTCGCGGCGACGGCAATCCCGAGCCAAGCCCCAGCGATGGGGAAGGTGTAGAGGCCAGACGGCACCCGCCTAAGTCCCCGCCAGGGGAGATGGTGAAGGGATGGTCCAGACCACGAACCCCGGATCGGGGGCGGCGAAAGCCGAAGTGGGAGGTTAATCAGTAGGTCGCTGGTTCGAATCCAGCTGGGCTCACCACCGAAAACTCAGAGTTCTCCGACGGTTGATACGGACCGCGGCCGCTGTTCCCGGCCTGCCCAAGCCGACGCGGGCAAGCATCCTGCATTGGCGCCGCTTGTCCGGCGCAGAAGGTTGCGGCAGCAGTTGGCGGATGAGCCTGACGGCGCAGCTCCGGTCGAGCATCAAGGCGGCACGCAAGCGTGG
>DASUCP010000284.1:0-2713 GCA_036275975.1 Sphingomicrobium sp. | reverse complement strand
CCCGCGGCATCGCAGCAAGCGCTTGCGAATATGTGGAGACACTCGGAAGCGGCCGCGCAAACTCTTGGAGCATTGCCGATGGAGGTGCTGCAGGCCGCCTTCTGGTCGCTCGATCCGGAACGCACGGTGCGCAAGTTCGCCAAGTTCGGCAGGCTCGATCCGGCCAGCGCGGAGGCACGGCGCTTCATCGAGCTCGAGGAATGGGCGAACGAGGGCGAGCCTCTGCCCTACCCCGCAGCGAAGGAGCTGATTGAAGATCTGTTCGGTAAAGATCTGCCGGGCTCGGGCGGGTGGCGAGTTGGCGGCAGGGTAGTCACGGACCGCATCGAAGCGCCCGCGCTACACGTGACGGCTGGCCACGATCGCATCGCGCCGGCGTCGACCGCCCCTGCTGGCGAGAAGATTGAAATCGCCTCCGGTCATGTCGGGATGATCGTCGGCTCGGCGCGCGATCGGCTGCATGAGGCGCTGGCGACGTTTCTCATGCCTTAGCCGTGGATTCCTTGCTACTGTGGCTGCCCGGCGGCAGGATCGGGAACGGTTACGTAAACGACCGTGTCGCCTTCATACTGCGGCTGATAGTAGGCGCCTCCGCACGAATAATAGGTGTACCCGCCATATGGATAGGGCGGACAGCCCGGCGGCAGGGCGTAATATGACGCGCCAATTGCGGCAGCAGTAGCGCCTGCGACGGCTCCGACGGCGACGCCCGCTGCGATCGGATGATCCACCCACCCGTTGCAGCACCCGCCGTTCCAGTCGTTATTGATGTTGATGTCGCCGGTGTTGATGTTGCCGGTGTTGATGCGGTTGCCGGAGCCCGCCTGATAACGGGTGCCAGATCCACCCTGGCCAGGACGTGTAGGCTGCCCCGAGCGTGCGCTCCACTGAGTTCCGGCGCCGCCCTGGCCCGGGCGCGTGGATGGCACCGTCGAAGCGCGATTGCCGGCGACCGAGGACGGCCTGCTATAATTGCCGCCCCGACTGAACGTGCCGCCCGGGCTGAGGTCGCCGCCGCGGCCCCTGGATGCGCCGCCGAAAGATGCGGATCCGCCGCGCCCGAAGCTCATTGAGGCGCCGCCGCGTGCGCCTCCGAAGCCGCCGCCTCCGCCACGACCGCCGCGCGCGATCCCTTCATCGGCGACGAACAACAGCAGCGAAACCAGCGCGCCGGCGCGCGCGATTTGGAACCAGGTGCGCTTGGCCATGTCTATCGCCCCTTGAAAGTCGCTAGCTGGATTTTTTTGGCATCCGGCCCCGGCGTGAAGGTGAAGTCGCTATCCTTGAGGCTCGGATTGACCGTCCACTTGAGCCTGGTCGTGAAAGTCGGATGCGCTGGATCGGTCCGGTCCACGATCGAGAATTTGCGTGGAAGCGGCTGGTCGCCGTCCTGGATCCAGACTTCCCAATCCACTTGCGGTTCGCGGAAGGCATAGTGGGTCGTCTTGACGCCATCGAGCGTAACCGGACCGACCATCATCGCCGACTTGAGGCTCTTCGCGCGCTCGTTTCCGACATCGTTCCAGCGGAACAGATCTTCGAGCGGAAGACGAATTCCGTACTTCTCGTAAATTTTGTCGAGGACTTCGCGGTTAGTCGCTGGCGCTGCAACCGTCGCGTAATAGCCGAGGTTCGGCGCATACAAGGTGAACTGCTTGCCGTCGTAGTAGAAATCGCGGCTTTTGGCGTCGCTGACGAAGCGGATCACGAATCCGGGCCGCTTGACCATATAGTCGGTCGTACCGTCGAACTGGATCCGCTGGCCGTCCGCCGTAACCATGTCGATGCTAGTGGCGGCGTTGATCTGCAGCGTCTGAAGCGACATCAGATACTGACTCATCTTCTTCAGAGCCTCGACGGCCGCCGGATTGACGGCCGCCTGTGGTATCTGGCCCGCCTGCACTTTCGCCCATTTCGGATACTTGGCCTCGAGCGCTGGCTGCGCCTTCTTCGGCGGAGCGGAGTGCGCGCTTGACGCGACCAGGATTGAAACTCCCGCGACGAGTGCAGGTAGAAATGACCGGGAGGTCTTCATTCGCTCTACTCCTCAGACAAGGCCGGCGGGCGCTTCGTCGGAGAGCGGAGTAAGAGCGGGTTAGGTCCCCGGATATCCGGCATTTCCCGTAAGGTGGACTGAGAAGTCATGGACTTCGGCACCAGCCAGGAGCGAGATTCAGCGCGTAAGCTCCAGCACGCCTTCCATGTCGCTGGTGACGATGAGCGATCTCGATTGGGGCTCTTCGGAAGGCGCATGACTGCGGTTCACCCAGACAGTCGGATAACCGAACCACGTCGCGCCAGCTGCATCCCAGGCCGCTGAGGCGGCGAAGCCGATCCAGCGCTTTGGCAGTCCGAGCGTGGAGCTCGCCAGCGCATAGGCTTCGGGCGCGGGTTTGAATCGCCGGGCCTCATCAGTGCTGAGGACTTTTTCGAAATGATCGCGGAGCCGAGCCGACCGAAGACTGGACTCGAGTGAGTGTCGCGGCAAGTTCGACAGAACCGCGAGACGAACTCCACGCTGTCGTAAGGAATGCAGAACAACGGCCACGTCAGGCCATGGCTCGAGTGAAGAGTAGCCCTCGACCAGACGATCGAGCTGGGAGCCGCCGATATTCAGGCCGGACGCCGAGGCTGTGAATCCGAACGCGTCGCGGGCCAGCTCCTCGAAGCCTATGTAGCGAGCGGCGCTCGTATAGAGCCACGTGTATGAGAA
>DASUCP010000283.1:0-13769 GCA_036275975.1 Sphingomicrobium sp. | reverse complement strand
GACGACGCTCGCCGCGGCCGCGACGATGGCAGCGACCACCATCGCGACATGAAAGCCGCCGAACAGCGCTGAGCCTTTGAGCGCGAGAACAGCTCCGAGCAGCGCCGTCGCAATCAGCCCGCCGGTCCGCGCCACGGCGCTGTTGAAGCCCGAAGCCATGGCAACGTGACGCTCCTCGACCGAGCCAAGCACCGACGCGGTCAATGGCGCGACGGCGATGGTCATGCCAACGGCCGACACCAGGATCATCGGAAATGGCCCGGTCCAGTAGTGGCTATCCTCCCCCGCAAGCAGCGAAAGAATGAAGCCGCCAGCCACCACCAATGGTCCGACGGTGAGCGGAATCCGCGGCCCCGTCCGGGCGGCTAGTGCGCCCATGGTGGGCGAAAGGGTCGTCATCAGCACGGGCAGGGGAAGCATGGCGAGGCCGGCCTGGACGGGCGAATAGCCGCCGCTGCTGATCAGCACGTACGGGATCAGCAGCATCGCCGCTCCGAACGCCCCGTAGAGCAGGAACGTGAGCAGGTTCAGGCCGGAGAAGCAGCGGCCCTTGAACAGTTCGAGCGGCATCATCGCGCGGTCACCGCGTCGGTGTTCCGCGAAAAGGAAGCCGGCGAGCATGGTGGCACCGACCGCAACCGCGATGATCGCCGGCTTAGAGAAATGCTGCGTGGCAGACCATACGGTCAGGCCGTAGGTGACGCCTCCCAGACCGGCCGTGGCGAGTAGAGCTCCCGCATAATCCGTGCGGCCCGCACCCGCATCATTGCTTTCGGTGACAAAGCGAAGCGCGAGGAGAATGGCTCCGAGCGCGAGCGGCAGGTTGATGTAGAAGATCGCGGGCCACCCGACCGTCCCCACGAGCCAACCGCCGAGCAAAGGCGCGACGGCCGCCGCTGCAGCGCCGGCGGCGGCCCAGATACCCACCGCTCGCCCGCGGTTCTGACCGGAATAAGCGGCGTTCAGCAACGCCAGGCTGTTTGGAAGGAGCAACGCTGCGCCGATCCCCTGTGCGCCCCGCGCGGCAAGAAGCAGTGGCAGGCTTGGGGCGAGCGCGCAGACCAGCGAAGCGATCGCGAACAGGCTCGTGCCAACGACCAGCAAGAGACGCCGCCCGAAATGGTCGCCGAGCGCACCGCCGAGAAGGAGCAGCGCCGACAAAGGCAAAAGGAAGGCATTGACCACCCACTGCACATCCTGCGCACCCGCGCCGTAGCTGGAGCGGATTGCCGGCAAGGCGACGTTGAGAACCGACCCGTCGACGAACGACAGGCTCGAAGCGAGGATGCAGGTGACGAGCGTCCACCGCGGGTTCGCCCGGGCCTTATTCCGCCTGCTGCTGTCGCGTGGGCTCAATCGACCTTCTGCGCAATGGCTGCCTCGACCATGTTGCGCCACATAGCAGTATCGCCGACCGCCGCCATCGCTTCGTCCGGCTCGCGGGCGGTGTGAAGCACTGCGAGGGCCTGATTTACATGCTCGCGCCAGGTGCGATCGACTTCGGCCGCCGCGTGACCGTTGTCGCCTTCGGCGTTTGCGCTGAGCGCCGCTCCGGCGAGGACGCGCGCGATCCGTTCGACAAGCGGGCAGTTGGATTCGGGCATGCTTCTTGTCCTCCCTTTTGGCGCGTCAACCCGCCGGCGCGGCTTTGGGTTCAACCAAGCTGGCGCCGGTATCGGCGCTCGGCTAGAATCCCGGCGCTAAGCGACTGGCGGGGCGGAATGATCTTCAGGCAACTCTTTGAGCCGGAATCGTCCACCTACACCTATATTCTCGCCTGTCCCGAGACCCGCCAAGCGGTGCTTGTGGACCCGGTGCTCGATGCGGTCGATCGCGATCTCGCTGTCGTGCAGGATCTCGGCCTCACGCTCGCCTACACGCTCGAGACGCACGTTCACGCAGATCACATCACCTCTGCTGCACGATTGCGGTCGCTCGTCGGAACGAAGATTGCTTGCCCTGAGATGGACGGGCTGGCCGAGGCCGATGTGGGCGTGAGCGAGATGCAGCCGCTCGAAGTCGGCGGAATCCGGCTGCAGCCCTTGTTCACGCCCGGCCACACGGACTCGCATCATTCGTATCTCGTCGAAACGCCGGACGTGATCCGCGTCATGACCGGCGATGCGCTGCTGATCGACGGCTGCGGACGCACCGATTTCCAGGGCGGCTCAGCGGAGACGCTCTATCATTCGATTCACGACAAGATCTTCACCTTGCCGGATGATGCACTGGTCTATCCCGGGCACGATTATCATCACAGCCACGTGACTACGGTGAGCCAGGAGCGCCAGCGCAACCCGCGACTGGGCGGCGGGAAGAGCGTCGAGGAGTTTGTCGCCATCATGGCGGCTCTGAAGCTGCCGTACCCCAAGAAGATGGAGGTCGCTGTTCCCGCAAACCTCCGTTGCGGCGAAAGCAGCTAAGCCGCGCCTTCGTTTTCGGCGTCATCCGCCGCCGCCGGAAGTCCGGCTAGCTTGCGGGCGGCGTGGACCAGCTCCACCGGCATCATGGCGACGATGGTGCTGTTATGCTCCACGCCGATCTCCGCGAGCGTTTGCAGTCGCCGAAGTTCCAATGCTCCCGGCGCAGTGCTTATCACTTGTGCGGCATGGCTGAGCTTGCCCGCGGCCTCCTCCTCGCCCTCTGCCCGGACGATCCGCGCACGTTTTTCGCGGATCGCCTCGGCCTCCTTGGCGATCGCGCGTTGCATTTGCTCGGGGATGTCGACGTCCTTGATCTCCACGGAATCGATCTCGACGCCCCACTTGATGGAGGCGTCGCGGAGCAATTGCTGCAGCCGGTGATTGATCGACGCTCGGTCCTTCAGCATGTGGTCGAGATCGCTCTGACCGATCGCGTCTCGTAGCGCGGTTTCTGCCGCCTGCACGGTGGCTGCGCGCCAGTCCTCGACAGCCGTCACGACCTGGATCGGCGAATCCGCACGGAACCACAGCACTGCGTTGACCCGTACAGCGACGCCGTCTCGCGTGATCGTCTCCTGCGTCTCGAGCTGGTAGGTGATGATGCGCTGGTCGACCCTGACGACGCGGTCGACGAAGGGAATCAGCCAGTACCATCCCGGCCCTTTGGTCTGTCCGAGCCGCCCGAGCCGGAACAGCACGCCCCGCTGATATTCCTGGTTGATCCCGAAGCTCTTCAGGGACGTTATCAGCAGGAAAACGGCAGCGACGCCGATAAGGACCAGGAACGGAATCATCGCAATCCCCCCGAAGGACTCGGACCGGGAGCCTTATAACACCTCAAACAAGCCTGGAGGGCCGCTGACTAGGCGCCGATCGCCTGCCGAAAGAGGTGCGTGTCGACATATTGGACGAAGTGCGTGATCCGACCGTCGCGGACCGTCCAGAGGTGAGCGAAAGGCGCGGCGACCTCGCCGGCGGCGGCGGTGCCGCGATATGTTCCCGTCGCCAGCACTTGGTCTTCGCCCGCGGGCACGATCTGATCGGGCTTCGCGCTGAAGCCTTGCACGTCGTTGGTGATCGGACCGAAGACGTTTGCTGCCACTTCGCCGAACCCCCGGTATGTGCCACCGTAGGGCATTCCGGCGGCCTCAACCCAATGCGTGTCGGAAAGAAGCTCCTGCACTCGATCGAAGTCGCCTTCCGCAAATGCGGAATAGAGTTGCTGCACGGTTTCGGTGCGCTCAGTCATTGTCTTTCCCCCGTTCTGTCTCCCGTGAGGCGGCTTACAGGACTTCGAACAAACCCGCCGCGCCCATTCCGCCGCCGACGCACATCGTGACAACGACATATTTCGCCCCACGGCGCTTGCCCTCGATCAGCGCATGGCCGGTCATGCGCGCTCCGCTCATCCCATACGGATGGCCGATCGAGATCGAGCCCCCGTCGACGTTCATGCGGTCCTCCGGAATCCCGAGCTGCTCGGCGCTATAAAGCACCTGGACTGCGAACGCCTCGTTCAGCTCCCACAGACCGATGTCGTCGATTTTGAGGTCGAACCGCTTGAGGAGCTTGTTCACCGCATCGATCGGCCCGATGCCCATCTCGTCGGGCTCGGTTCCGGCAACGGCCATTCCGACGTAGCGGCCCATCGGTGTAATTCCGCGCCGCTCAGCCTCCTTTGCTTCCATCAGGACCGCAGCCGAGCTTCCGTCGCTCAACTGGCTCGCATTGCCGGCGGTGATCGACGTGTCGGGACCGAGAACCGGATTGAGTCCGGCGAGACCTTCCAGGGTCGTGTCCGGCCGGTTCCCCTCGTCCTTGGCGATCGTGACCTCGCGCTGTGAGACTTCGCCGGTATCCTTGTCCTTCACCGACATTGTGGTGGTGACGGGGACGATCTCCTCGTCGAATCGGCCCGCCGCCTGGGCCGCAGCGGTGCGCTGCTGGCTCTTCAGCGCATATTCGTCCTGACGCTCGCGGCTGATTCCGTACCGCTGCGCCACCGTCTCCGCCGTCTGAAGCATCGGCATGTAGATGTGCTTGTGCATCGCGACGAGCGAGGGATCGGGCGCGATGCGCATTTCGGGCGTCTGGACCATGCTGATCGAATCCTGCCCGCCGGCGGCGACGACATCCATCTTGTCGATGATAATCTGCTTGGCCGCGGTGGCGATTGCCATCAGGCCCGAGGAGCACTGGCGGTCGATCGTCATGCCCGACACGCTCACCGGGCATCCGGCGCGAAGCGCGACCTGACGGCCGATATTGCCGAACTGAGTGCCCTGCGTGAGGACGGCACCCCACACGACATCCTCGATCTCGCCCGGGTCGATCCCAGCGCGTTCGATTGCCGGCTTGAGCGAAAAGGCGCCCAGCGTCGCTCCGGGCGTGGCATTGAACGCGCCCTTGTAGGCGCGGCCGATCGGCGTCCGGGCGGTGGAAACGATCACGGCGTCCCGCATCAAATTCTCCTCAGACGAATAGCAAGGTCAGCCAGGTGGCGCTGAGCGCTGGCTTATCCTCGTCTTCGATTTCGACCATTACTTGGTGCTTCAACAGGATTTGCCCCGGCGCTTTCTCCTCCACCGAGTCAAGCGTGAAGCGCCCCCGCACACGCTTTCCCGACCGCACCGGCGCCAGGAAGCGCACGCGGTCGAGCCCATAGTTCACCGCCATTTTCATGCCGTCGGGCACCAGCACCGCCTCCGCTCCCATTCGCGAGAGCAGCGAAAGGGAGAGGAACCCGTGCGCAATCGTGCCGCCGAACGGCGTCTGCGCGGCCGCCTCTGGATCGACGTGGATGAACTGCCGATCCTCGGTCGCCTCCGCAAAGGCCTCGATCCGCGCCTGGTCGACCTCTATCCAAGAGGAGACGCCCACTTCATCGCCGACGCGGCTTTTTATTTCAGTCACGCTGGCGAGCGGCATGGCGGTTGGTGTAACCGGCCAATCCAATGGAGCAAGCATAAGGGGCAATGAGCATGATATTCCACTTCTCTATTGCGGCCGACGATCCGAAGCGCACCGCGACGATGCTGGCCGAGTTGTGGCGCGGCGAAGCGCTTCCCTTCCCGATGCTGGGTCAGGGCAGCTGGGTCGCGCATGCAGGCGATGACCGGCGCTCGACCATCGAAGTCTATCCGCGCGACGTCGCTCTCTACCCTGGGGAGCGCTTCGGCGATCTGCGGGAAGAGCGGGTATCGCGGAACGGCCCGTTCCACGCGGCCGTCGCGACGCCGCTGAGCATCGAGGAGGTGGAGGAAATCGGCCGTCGCTACGGATGTCGGACACGCCTGTGCCAGCGGGGTCCCTGGTTCCGGGTCATCGAGTTCTGGGTCGACAATGCCCTGATGCTCGAGATGCTCACCCCCGAGATGCAGCAGGAATATCAGGACAATGTGACGATCGCGAACTGGCGCGCCATGCTTCCGCAGGTGTTCAAGATCACGCCCGAAGGCGAGCCGATCGAGGACGAAGCCGCCTGATCAGCGCGTCGGCGTGGCGTAGGGCATGACCATGGTGCCGTCGGGTGCCGCCGTGAAGGTGGTCTGCGTCGGATAAGCGAATTCCAGACCGTGCGCGGCGAAGGACCGAAGAATCGCGAGCGCTACCGCGGTACGGTCCGCAGCCATCTTGTTTGCATCGCTGGTGCGGCTGTCGAAAATGAGCTCGAAATCGATGCTCGACGCGCCAAAACCAAGGATCGCGCATCGAACGAACGTGCAACCCTTGCGAGACTCCACCGCTGCCTTCGCCAGCGAGGTGACCTTCTCAAGCTGATCCGGCGGCGTCTGGTAGACAAGTCCGAATGGAAGCTGGGATCGCCGCATGCGGCCGCCTGCGAAATTATGGATTTCGCGCTCAAGCAACTTGGTGTTCGCCATCACCACCAGTTCGCCGTTGATCGAGCGCAACCGAGTGGTCTTCAGTCCGATTCGTTCGATGGTCCCCGTTGTCTTGTCGAACTGGATCACGTCGCCACGCCTGAACGGCTTGTCGAACAGGATCGAGAGAGCCGCGAACAGGTCGGAAAAAATTCCCTGTGCGGCGAGGCCGATCGCGATGCCGCCGATGCCGAGGCCGGCCACCAACGCCGTGACGTTCACGCCCAGATTGTCGAGGATGACGATGATAGCGATCGCGAACAAGGCGACGCTGACGAGGACTCGGATCACGGCGAGGGCATTGCCGATGGCGGTTTCCGCTGGGTCCTCGCCGGCCTTGCGGCTGATCACTCCGAGAATCAGTTCGCGAGCCCAGATGGCTCCCTGCAATGCGAAACCGATAGTGAAGAAGATGTCGAGCAGACGTTCGATCTTGGCGGGAACGGCGGCATAGTTCGCGACAATGTCCAGCGCGGCTGCGATCATGAAGAAGATGCTGGTTTTTTCGAGCACGCGACCGATGACGCCGCGCCAATGATGGCAATCCGGATCAGCTGAGCTCAGCCATGCACCGGCCCAGCGAAGCCCAAGCATGAAAAGGACAATGCTCGAGGCGACGGCGAGGCCGATCGGCAACTCGGCCGCATTGGCCTGGAACCAGTCGATCAGCGTGTGGACGGATTCGCGCCCGGTACTGATTGCCTCTACCGCATTGCCGCCGATCGACATGCTGTCCTAATTGCCGCTGCGTGGTGGCGGATCAAGTCGCGGTTCGGTTACCCTTTGTTGTAGCGCGCTTGCGACGGCGCTTGGCGCCGCGCGCGAGGAAGTCGAGCAGCGCGACCTCGGCCGTCGACAGGCGCTTGCGCCCGTTCGGCCGCTCCATCCCGCCAAGCGGATCGCGCGGGTTTTCCTTCACTGCGTCGAGAAGCCTCGGATGCACGTAGGACTTGCGGCTGATCGCGGGCGTGTTGCCGAGCGCTTCGGCGACGGGCTCAATCACAGTCTTGACCGTGATCCGCGCGTCCTCGGCTTTCTTCAGCATCTGCTCCAGCGCGATCACGCTCGCGCTCCACGTCCGAAAGTGCTTGGCCGTGAAATCACCGCCGGTCGCTTCCTTGATATAGCCGTTCACGTCGCCGGAGCTGATCGGCTTCGGCTCGCCGTCGCCGTTGACGTACTGAAACAGCATCTGACCCGGCAGCTCCTGGCAGCGCTTGCAGATCCGCTTCAGGTTCGTGTCGGTAATCTTTACTTCGTGGACGATGCCGTGCTTGCCGGTGAAGCGCATCATCAGGCCGTGACCGGTGCGCTTCAGGTGGCGGGTGCGAAGGGTCGTCGCGCCGAAGCTCTTGTTGGCCTTGGCGTATTCCTCGTTGCCAATACGGATATGCTCGGTGTCCAGCAGGCGGATAACGGCAGCGAGGACCGCCTCGCGCGCGAGATTCCGACGCTGAAGGTCCTGCTCGATCCGGCGCCGCAGCTTCGGCAGCGCCTTCCCGAACTCGAGCAGCCCCTCGTACTTGGCGCTCTCACGCTTCGCGCGAAATTCGGGATGGTAGCGATATTGCTTGCGGCCCCGCGCATCGATTCCGGTGGCCTGGAGATGCCCCTCGGGGTCCTTGCAGAACCACGCGTCGGTGTAGGCCGGCGGGAGACCGATCGAGCTCAGCCGTTCAATCGTGTCCCGGTCAGTGACTCGCGCGTCGCCGTCGAAATAGGCCCAGTAGCGGCCCATGCGCTTACGCGTGTAGCCGAGCTCGGCATCACTGCTATGCCGAAGCATTTTCGAGGCCAGCTGATTTTACTCGACTCATCGAAGCGCATAAGCGCTTGGCCGAGCGGGCGGGTTCCTGAGGTCACTCGAAGGAGAGAAGGACATGCCGCTGATCCCCGATTCACGAATATTGATCGTCGCGACCGACGGCTTTGAGGAATGGGAGCTGTTCGGGCCGCGCGAGATTCTTCAGAAGCGCGGCGCCGAGGTCGTCCTCGCGTCGCTGAAGAAGGACCCCATCCAGGCGACCATCCACGACGATCCCGGAAAAACGATTCGGCCGGACCTCACCATCGACGAGGCAAATTCGGACGATTTCGACGCGCTGATCCTACCCGGCGGCGTGCGCAATCCGGATCAGCTAAGGATGCATGGCAACGTCATCGCGCTGATCACCCGCTTCGCCGAACAGGGCAAACCGATCGGTGCAATCTGCCACGGTCCGTGGCTGCTGGTCGAAGCGGACCTGGTGCGCAACCGGACCGTGACCAGCTGGCCCTCGATTCGCACGGACCTTCGGAATGCCGGAGGGACGGTCGTGGACGAGCCTGCGGTGACGGACGGCAACATCGTCACCAGCCGTAAGCCCGACGATGTCGAAGCCTTCACTGGCGCTCTCATCGACCTCATCGAGAATGCGCCTTCGGTGAGCGAGATTCGCGAGCCTCACGAGCTTCCTGCCTAACGGTCTGGCAAGGATTTTCATTTAATTACCGCAGCCATGAAGGCTGCCTCGGCGCAACGCATTGAAAAGACCGTCGACAGTGTCGCTTCGGCGCTGTTCGCAACGGCCGTCGGCTACGCGTCTTATTCGTGGCTTAGCGCGCAGGTCGGTAATCCCTTCCTCGCGCTGGAAAGCGGCGCGGCGACTGCGATTGCGCTGTTGCTGAGCCACGGGATGCTGAGCGCTGTCGGACCGGGCACGAGGCAAAGCCCGGTTCAGATCTTCGACGTCCGCGAAATTGACGAAATGCCGGCGGAAGAGCAGCCTTTGGATCTCGTCGACATCTTCGAACCGGCATCAGAAGAACCGCTCGACCTCGAGGACGTGCTTGCGCAGATCAACTCCGAAGCACGGGTCGTGCGGCTATTCGATCCCGCGGCTATGCCCACTGCCGGTGAGCTCAAGGACCGGATCGACGATCATCTCGACGAGATGCCGGATGCCGCGCGATCCGCGGATGCCGCGCAAGCGCTCCACGACGCTCTCGCCGAGCTGCGCCGTTCGCTTCGCTAATCGTCGGCAATCGTCAGCGCGTCTATCGTGAGTTCGACGGAACCGTCGGCCCTGTCCGTCGGCGCGCCGAGCACTTCGATGTCGGCCACGAGAATGCCCGGAATGCTGAACTCCGCCTCCGGCAGCCCAGCGCACATCCTGCGGACGATCCCGATGGAGTCGGGTCCCGGCACGCGCAGCCTGATTTCGTGGCGCTCGCCAGTGAAGGTGAGCGATTGCCACTCGAACGATGCGACATCCGTAAGCAGAATCCTATCGCGAGGAACGCCTGCGCGACCCGCGAGCGCACGAAACACAGCCGAAGCGGCGGGGGAGATGTTGAGCCTCGTCATTGTGCCGCCGCTTCCAGATAGGCGAGGACCCGCGCAACGGTCTGCGGTCTCGGATCACGGCCATTGCGAAGATCGAAGACAAATCGCGGATCCCCAACGACTTCGCGTCCGAAACGGGTAGGAGGAGTTTCACTTTGGCGTAGGAATTTCTCGACTTCTCTGAGCAAATGCACCGTACTGTGTCCTTGTAAGCCTTGCGACTCGGCTGCACATCCAATTCCAACGCATTTCCTACTTGTCTAGGCATATGCCTATGGTTAAAGGCGTAACAATCATGTCCGACGCGCGGTCTGTCCTGGAACGTCTCTGTGCCGAGCGGGGAGAGGACTTCGCCGGCTTGTCGCGCATGCTGGGGCGCAATGCCGCTTACATTCAGCAGTTCGTCCGCCGCGGCGTGCCCAAACGTCTGAAGGAGGAAGAGCGGCGCAAGCTCGCCCGCTATTTCTCGATCTCAGAAGCATTACTGGGCGGACCGGCCGACGACGGAACGATACCGGGCGGTCTTGTCAGCGTGAAGCGGCATCCGGTGACGGTCTCGGCAGGGCCGGGTGCCGTCGTGGGTGAGGAAATGGGGAAGCCGTATTTCGCGTTCGACGAGCGCTGGCTGAAATCGCTGACGCCCAGCTCGCCGGACAAGCTGTCGATCGTCCGGGTCGAAGGCGACTCCATGGCGCCGACGCTGAATGCCGGCGACGAGATCCTGGTCGACCTCGGTGACGCGGTCGAGCGGCTTCGCGATGGAATTTACGTCCTGAGGATCGATGACGCGGTGGTGGTGAAGCGGCTGGCGCTCAATCCGGTGGGTCGCCGCGTGACGGTGCAGTCCGACAATCCAGCTTACCCGGACTGGCCCGACTGTGGCCTCGACAAGATCAACTGCATCGGCCGTGTGATCTGGTCAGGACGTCGGATCGTCTAGCTATCCGCCGCGACGGCGGTCGATCAGCCAGGTTGCGACGGCAAAGACAATTCCGATCCCGAGACCGATCAGCGTGCCCTTGAGCGGGTTCCTGATCGCCAGCCCGAACAGGAACCCGAACAGGATGAAGATGGTGAGGAAACATCCTCCGGCACGGCTTGAGCTGGGTTGCATCGATGCCGCCCATGCAGACCAAATATGGTCAACGCAACATTGACGACGTTTGTCGGCAGTCGCGAAACGGGGTCTGGCTTATTACCGCAGGAATGGATTCGCCCTTCATCCATGGCCGCCTCGCGCTGGCCGATGCGTCGGACCTGATCGAGCGCTACGGCGACGATGCGGGGTTCGAGGCGGCGGCGCGCGCCGATCGCAGTCGCGACGAGGGGAATATTGCTCGCTTCTGCCATTGGCGGCAGATCGAGCGCGTCATCGCGACCCTCAGCGACGAAGAGATCCGCGGCACCATCCACTAAACCCTTGATTTGATTTGGCGCGGCGCGCCGCGAATGCGCGCCGGAACAACGACTTCGGTCTGGCGCCGTTCAGAAGCCACGCGTAAGGCTTCACACTTGATGACCGGGTGGGGTTCGAATGCTGGGGCTGCGCGGCTGCTGTGCGCGGCCGCTTCCGCTGCCTTGGCTGGCGCTCCTGCCTTTGGACAGACCGCACCGCCGCCTCAGCAGCCGCAGCCGATCGAGCCCGCCGAGCTCGATCCCAACGCTCCGCTCGCGCCCATGCCCGACCTCGGCGTCGAGTGGCCCGACCTCAACACGAAGGACACCGCTGCCCCTGCGCCGGCGGCAACCGCCCCACCGGAGGGAGCTGCAGCCGAGCCAACGAAGAGCAAGAAGGTTGCCATCGAGGATGGTACGGGCGACATCCGCTACACTGTCGCCGTCGAAGGGCTTAGCGCGGTAGGTGGCGCCGAAAGTCTCCTGACGGCCTTCCGCCAGCAGTCGACCCTCGAGGCCGAGCGCAAGCACCCTGCCAACGCCGCGCAGGTGGCGCGGCGCGCCGGCGCCGACGCCGACCTTCTCGCCCAATTGCTGCGCAGCCAGGGATATTATGACGCGACCGTCGACCCGAGCACGAAGCGCGCCGGCGATACGCTCCAGGTCGTGCTGACCGTCGATCCCGGTGAGCAATACAAATTCGCGTCGGTCGAATTGCCTGGCCTGAATGCGGCGGGACCCGATGCGAAGAAGCTGCGCGATGCTTTCGCCGTGAAGGCGGGCGATCCGGTCGTCGCGCAGGACGTGATCGCTGCCGGCGTCGCGCTCACCACCGCGCTCGGAGAAGAGGGTTTCGCGGAAGCCAAGGTCGGCGACCAGGACGTTGAGATCAATCACCAGACGCGCCTCGCGACGCTGACGCTTCCGGTGACCCCTGGGCCGATCGCACTCTTCGGAGCGATTCACGTAACGGGCCGTCCGCCGTTCAGCGCGCGACATGTCGCCACGATCGCGCGCTTCCGGCCCGGCGAGCAGTTCCAACGTTCCAAGGTGGACGACCTCAGGCGTGCGCTGATCGCCACCACGCTCGTCGCCAATGCCGATATCCGTGTCGTTCCCGTACAGGGCGGGCGCGTGGTCGACCTCGATGTCCGCCTCGAACCCGCGCCGTCGCACACAATCGCCGGCGAGCTTGGCTACGGCACAGGGCAGGGCATTCGGGCCGAAGCCAGCTGGACTGACCGCAATTTCTTCAACCCGGAAGGCGCACTCACGCTGCGCGCGATCGGCGGCACCAAGGAACAGCTCGCCGGAATCCAGTTCCGCCGCTCCAACTTCATGCAGCGCGACCAGGTCCTGAACCTGCAATTTTCCGCGTCGCACCAGGTGTTCGACGCCTATGAGGCGAAGACCGTCCAGCTCTCCGGCTATCTCGAGCGGCAGAGCAACTTCATCTGGCAGAAGACATGGACTTGGACCTACGGGCCGGAACTTCTCGCGACCGATGAGCGCGGCGTGTTCGCACCGTCGGGTCTGAAGGATACGCGGACCTTCTTCATTGCCGCGCTTCCGGTCAGCCTCGGCTATGACGGCAGCGACAGCCTGCTCGATCCAACGCGGGGCTTCCGCCTCAGCGGGCGCCTGAGTCCAGAATATTCCGGCCACGGCGGGAGCTTCACTTATGCCCGCGCCCAGATCGACGCGAGCGCCTACCATCCTGTTTCGGACAATGTCGTGGTGGCGGGGAGGGTGCGGCTCGGCACGATCTTCGGAGCCTCGGCCTTCGACATCGCTCCGTCGCGGCGCTTCTATTCGGGCGGGGGCGGATCGGTGCGCGGCTACGGCTACCAACAGCTCGGCCCCAAGGATCAGGACGGCGACCCGATCGGCGGCCGCGGCCTCGCCGAGTTCGGTCTCGAAACCCGCATTCGCCTCAAGCAGTTCGGCGGCAATTTCGGCGTGGTGCCCTTCTTTGACGGCGGTTCGCTGACGACCGAGACGCTGCCCGACTTCAAGGACTGGCGTTTGGCCGCAGGGCTCGGCGTTCGCTATTATTCGAGCTTTGGCCCGATCCGTGTCGACGTGGGCATTCCCCTCAATCGCCAGAAGGGCGACGGGCCGTTCGCGGTCACCGTTTCGCTCGGGCAGGCCTTCTGATGACCGAGATCGTCGCCACAGGAGGAACCGAGCCGCCGAAAGTGCGGCTGCGCGACGACTGGGCGCGCCGGCTGCTCAATGAGCTATTCGCCTTGTTCGTCGCGCTGCTGTTCCTTGTCGCGGTTCTGCTGGTGCTGCTCGACAGCGCCCCTGGCCACCGCTTCATCGTCGACCAGATCGGCAAGCTGGAGACGGCTTCGGGACTCCGCATCCGTATCGGCCGGATCGACGGTTCGATCTTCGGCAAGTCGCAGCTGAGAAACGTCCGGGTTTCGGACAGCAGGGGTGTTTTCCTGACCTCGCCCAACATCAAGCTCGACTGGGCGCCGGGCGCCTGGCTGTACAACAAGCTGTCGATCGACAGCGTGACCGCGGAGCGCGTCACGCTCATCCGCCTGCCCAAGCTCAAGCCGAGCACCAAGAAGGGGCCGATCCTTCCCGGCTTCGATATCCATGTCGGCGAGCTGCGCATCGACCGCCTCGATATCGGGCGCGAGGTGAGCGGCGAGCCGCGCAGCGGGAGCCTGCGCGGCAAGGCGGACGTCCATTCCGGCCGAGCGCTGGTCGAGCTTGCCGCGGACATCG
>DASUCP010000282.1:0-11053 GCA_036275975.1 Sphingomicrobium sp. | reverse complement strand
GAGGAGCGCAACCTCACCGTCGGCGACCTGGCACGCCGCGACGACCCGGATTTCGACCGGCATTTCCACGATCAAATCGCAAATGTCGGCCCGACCATGCAGCGCAGCATCCAGGCGATGAACAAGGCGATGCCGGAGATCGCGCGCGATCTGAAGGACGTCCGCAGGTCGCTCGAGCGCGCAATCGCCAACATGCCCGATCCGAATTATCCGAAGCGCTAGACGCACCGCGCCCGCACGCTAAAGCTGCCTCGCCATGTGGCAGCTCTTCCAGTTCCCGCTCTGCCCCTTTTCGCGCAAGGTTAGGCTTGTCCTCGCCGAGAAGGGTGTCGGCCATGAGCTGGTGCGCGAGAATCCGTGGGAGAAGCGCGACGAGTTCATCGATCTCAATCCCGCGGGCGAAACTCCGGTCATGGTCGAGCCGGATCAGGGCGTCACGCTGATCGGGTCGCAGCCGATCGTCGAATATTTCGATGAGACGGTCGACCGCATGCCGATGATCCACGGCAATGCGCCGCTCCGCGCGGAGATCCGCCGCATGACGGAATGGTTCGACATCAAGCTTTACCGCGAGGCGGTCGAGCCCTTGATGAATGAGCGGATGAGGAAACGCCTCGTCAGCCGCGAGAGCCCGGATACCCGAGTGCTGCGCGAGGCGATGCGCATCGCCTCGGAACATCTCGACTATCTGGACTACCTGCTCGATCACCGCCGCTGGTTGGCGGGCCCTGGCCTAAGCCTCGCCGACTTCACCGCCGCAGCGCACCTCAGCGTGATCGATTACTTGGGCGCGCTCGACTGGCGTGGCCACAAGCAGACCAAGGACTGGTACGCGGTGATGAAGTCGCGGCCGTGTTTCCGGCCGCTGCTCGGCGAGCGAATGGAAGTGATCGTCCCGCCCGGCCACTACGACAAGGTCGACTTCTAGGCCGCCATCAGCGCTCCGCGCAGCACACGGTCCTCCAGCGTCTGGCCCGCCCCAAGCGCGACGCAACTCATCGGGTCGTCGGCAACGCGGACGGGAAGGCCGGTCGAATCGGCAAGGACCGTCGCGAACTCCCTCAGCAACGAGCCGCCGCCGGTCATCGTGATGCCCTGGTCGATCACGTCGGCCGCGATCTCAGGCTGGGTCTGCTCAAGCGCGGTGCGCACCACTTCGACGATCTGGCTCACGGGTTCCGCCAAGGCATCTGCGACCTGCGCCTGGCTGAGCGTGATCTCGCTGGGAACGCCGCGGCTCACGTCGCGCCCGCGGACGTAGGTAGTGACGCCTTCTCCATCGGCGGGACGCACAGCCGAACCGATTTCCAGCTTCACGCGCTCGGCGGTGCCTTCGCCGATCAGCAGGTTGAAGTTCCGGCGGACATAGGATGCGATCGCATCGTCCATCCGGTCGCCGCCGACGCGTGCCGAGCGGCAGAAAGCGAGGCCGTTCAGCGAGATGACGCCGACCTCGGTCGTGCCGCCGCCGATGTCGACGACCATCGACCCGATCGGCTCGGCGACGGGAAGTCCCGCCCCGATTGCCGCGGCCATCGGCTCTTCGATGAGCGACACGCGATCCGCGCCTGCGTTCGAAACCGCGTCGCGGATCGCGCGCCGCTCGACCGAGGTCGCGCCTGACGGCACGCAGATGACGACCTCGGGTCCGCGTGAGAATCGGCTAGGCCCGCCATGCGCCTTGCGGATGAAATGCTTGATCATCTCCTCGGCGACCTCGAGGTCGGCGATGACTCCGGCGCGAAGCGGGCGAATGGTCTGGATGTTGCCGGGAGTCTTGCCCATCATGAGCTTGGCGTCGTCGCCGACAGCGCGGACTTTGCGGACGCCGTTCACCACTTCCATCGAGACGACCGACGGCTCGCTCGCGACGATTCCGGAGCCGCAGACGTAGACCACGGTGTTCGCGGTGCCGAGGTCGATCGCGACGTCGCGCGACGAGAAATTGAACGGTGATCGCATGGCTGGTCCCCACCCCAGAATTCGCGGAAAATGAATCCGCGGTTCAAAGGCTTAGACCAGCTGTATTCAGCGACCAGTGGCGTTAACCATGTTAAGCATGGGGCGTTCGGAAGTTGCGGCGAACTGACTGCCGCTAAACCGCCGCGGCGGCGATCAGATAATTGAGCCGAACATCGTCGCTGAGGTGCAGCCCGCGCGTGGGCGACCAGGCGATGCCTTCGACGTCGAGGCATTTGACGCCAGCGTCGGCGAGCAGCAGTTTGAGGCGCTCGGGCGTAATGAACTTGTCGAAATCGTGCGTGCCCTTCGGGATCTGCCCCACGCCCTCTCCAATCACTATCATCATCAGCTTGGACCAGGCAGTCGCGTTGGGCGTCGACATGACCAGAAGTCCGTTGGCGGCGAGACGTTTCGCCAACGCTTTTACGAAGGCCCCCGGGTCGGCAACATGCTCGATCACTTCCATCGCAGTAATGAGGTCGAACTGCCCCTCAAGCTGCTGCACGTCGCCGGCGCGATAATCGATGTCGAGGCCGCTCGCACCGGCATGATCGCGAGCGACCGCGATCACTTCCGGTGAAGCGTCGATGCCGGCGACCACTGCCCCGAGGCGCGCCAGTGGTTCGGTCAGCAGCCCGGCGCCACACCCGACGTCGAGCGCGGTCTTTCCGTCCAGCGGCCTGCGGTTGCACTCATCGCACTGCCAATGCTGATCGATCTGGTCGCGAATGTATTTGAGGCGGACCGGGTTCAGCTTGTGCAGCATCGCCGAGCGGCCGTCGGGATCCCACCAATCGCCGGCGAGCGCGCCGAAGCGTTCGGCTTCCTCGGGAACGATGCTGGTCTCGGTCATGCGGTCTCCCATGCTCCCTCGGCTTGCAAAGAGGAAGGGAGCTGTGCGTTGGAACGACAATGGACAACTTTGAGCTCAAAGACGGCGAGCTTTACTGCGAGGACGTTCCCCTTCGCGAGATCGCCGCGCGCGTCGGGACGCCCGCCTATGTCTATTCGACCGCAACCATGTGCCGGCAGGCGGCGGCCTTTCGCAAGGCACTCGAGCCGTTCCGCGATCCGCTGATCGCCTATGCGGTCAAGGCCAATCCGAACAGCGCGGTCATCGCGACGCTCGCTCACGCGGGGCTCGGAGCCGATGTGGTCTCTGGTGGAGAATATCGCCGCGCGGCGGCAGCGGGCGTGCCGGGCGAGAAAATCGTCTTCTCGGGTGTCGGCAAAACCGAAGAGGAAATGCGGCTGGCGCTGGCAGGCGGTCTCTACCAGTTCAACCTGGAGTCCTTGCCTGAAGCCGAAATGCTGTCCGCGGTCGCGACATCGATGGGCCGCGTTGCACCCGTCGGCTTCAGGGTGAACCCGGACGTTGCCGCCGGTGGCCACGCCAAAATCAGCACCGGTTCGGCTGAGAACAAGTTCGGCATCGCCATCGCCGAAGCACGCGGAGCGTATGACCGTGCGAGGCTGCTGCCCGGCCTGCGGGTTCAAGGCGTGGCCGTTCACATCGGCAGCCAGCTCACCACCCTCGATCCGCTCGAGCGCGCCTTCAATCGCGTCGGCGAATTGATTGGGGCGCTTCGAAATGCCGGCCACGACATTCGGATCGCGGATCTCGGCGGCGGCCTCGGCGTTCCCTACAATCCCGACGAGCCACCGCCTCCGCGGCTGGACGACTATGGCGCAATGGTTCGCCGCGTCACCGAGGGCTGGAACGTTCGACTGGTGTTCGAGCCGGGCCGCCTGATCGTCGGCAGTGCGGGCGTGCTCCTGTCCCGGGTCATTCGAGTGAAGTCCGGTGCGACACACCCGTTCGTGGTCCTCGACGCCGGAATGAACGACCTCATTCGGCCGACACTCTACGATGCGTGGCACGCAATCGACGCGGTGCGGCCTTCGGGCGAGCGCTGGATCGCCAATGTCGTGGGACCTCTTTGCGAGACAGGAGATACGTTTGCCACTGCTCGCGAGATGGACCGTGTGGAAGCCGCCGACCTCGTCCTATTCCGGACGGCGGGGGCTTACGGCGCGGCGATGTCGGGCACCTACAATTCGCGGCCCCTGACGGCCGAGGTCTTGGTGGACGGCAGCCGCTGGGCGGTGGTGAGGCCTCGCATCGAGCTGGACCAGCTGATGGCCGCCGAACGAATGCCCGACTGGCTCTCCGGTTGCGCCGGGCCAAGCAGCGGCTAAAGCCGCGCCGCAATGGCGCGGATCGTGATGAAATTCGGCGGAACGTCGATGGCGGGCATTGAGCGCATCCGCCATGTCGCCGAGCGGGTGCGCCGTGAGGCCGAGGATGGCGATGAGGTGCTCGTCGTGGTTTCGGCCATGGCAGGAGAGACCGACCGGCTCGTCCAGCTGTGCCGCGAGGCCGCTGCCCTTCACGATCCGACGGAATATGATGTGGTCGTCGCGAGCGGGGAGCAGGTGACGGCGGGGCTTCTCGCCATGACCCTGCAGAACATGGGCCTTAACGCCCGCAGCTTCATGGGCTGGCAGCTGGTCCGGGCCTCCGGCGTGCACGGCAATGCGCGTGTGGAGAACGTCGAATCCGCGATGCTCGACGAAGCGCTGTCCGCAGGGACGGTGGCGGTAATTCCCGGCTTTCAGGGCGTTTCGACCGACGGACGTCTCGCGACGCTGGGCCGTGGCGGGTCCGACACGTCCGCAGTCGCCATCGCCGCCGGAGTGAAGGCCGATCGGTGCGACATCTACACCGACGTCGACGGCGTCTACACGACCGACCCGCGCATCGTGCCCAAGGCGCGCAAGCTCCATCAGGTGACCTTCGAGGAAATGCTCGAGCTTGCGGGCGTTGGGGCCAAGGTGCTGCAGGTTCGCTCGGTCGGGCTCGCGATGCGCGAGAATCTGCCGCTGCGCGTGCTATCGGCGTTCGAGGACAAGCCGGGCACCGATATCGTCGCGGAGCTTTCAGGAGACGAGATGGAGAGGAACCTAATCGCCGGGATCGCCGCCGACCGCAACGAAGCGCGGGTGACCTTGACCGGCGTTCCCGACAAACCGGGTACCGTCGCGATGGTCATCGGCCCAATCGCAGAAGCGGGGATCCAGGTCGACATGATCGTCCACGCGGCGACCCCCAACACCGGCTCATCGGACCTCACCTTCACCGTTCCGCGCGCGAGCCTCGCGCAGGCAATGTCGGTCACCGAAGGTCGGCGTGGCGAGATCGGCTATGCGGACCTCATTCATGACGACGCTGTCGCGAAGGTCAGCATCGTCGGCGTCGGCATCCGCTCCAACCCGCAACTCGCCGCCAAAATGTTCGAAGTTCTGGCCGAGCGTCAGATCAACCTGCTCGCCGTGTCGAGCAGCGAGATCAAGGTCAGCGCGCTGATTGCGGAATCGGATCTGGAGCTTGCCGTGCGCGTCCTCCACACCGCCTTCGGTCTCGACGCGGAGCAGGCGGCATGAGCGGCGAAGGGCTGATCGCCGAGCCGCGGGCGGTCCACGAGTCCGTCGGACACTCGCGGCTCAAGGAGCTCATGCATCGCGGCACCGAGTTCCTCGGCTGTGAGGTCGCGATCATGGGCGGCGCGATGAGCTGGGTCTCCGAGCGCAACCTCGTGTCGGCCATCTCCAATGCCGGCGGGTTCGGCGTCATCGCCTGCGGCGCGATGAGCCCCGAGCTGCTCGACACCGAAATCGCGGAAACCAAGGCGCGCACCGACCGCCCGTTCGGCGTCAACCTCATCACCATGCACCCTCAGCTCGCCGAGTTGATCGATGTCTGCGCCAAGCACGACGTCGGCCATGTGGTTTTGGCGGGCGGTCTCCCGCCGGGCTGGGCGATGGACAAGATCAAGGGTCGCGGCGCCAAGCTCATGGCTTTCGCTCCGGCGCTCGCGCTGGCGAAGAAGCTGATGCGCTCTAGCGTCGATGCGCTGGTCATCGAAGGCATGGAAGCGGGCGGCCACATCGGCCCGGTCTCGACCTCGGTGCTTGCGCAGGAAATTCTGCCCAACGTGGCGAAGGACATTCCCGTGTTCGTCGCCGGCGGGATCGGCCGAGGCGAAGCGATCGCCGCTTATCTCGAAATGGGCGCAGTCGGTGTCCAGCTCGGAACGCGTTTCGTCTGCGCCAACGAGAGCATCGCGCACCCGAATTTCAAGAAGGCGTTCATCCGCGCCTCCGCGCGCGACGCGGTGCTCAGCGTGCAGATCGATCCACGGCTTCCGGTCATTCCCGTGCGGGCGCTCAAGAACAAGGAGACGGAGCGTTTCGCGGCCAAGCAGCGGGAAGTCGCCAACCTGCTCGACAGCGGCGCGGTCGAGATGGCCGAGGCGCAGCTTCAGATCGAGCATTATTGGGCCGGGGCGCTTCGCCGCGCCGTCATCGATGGCGACGTCGAGACCGGCTCGGTCATGGCCGGCCAGTCGGTCGGCATGGTAAACCGGGAGGAGCCCGTCGCCGCGATCATGCAGGAACTCGTGGACGAAGCCGCCGCGGCGCTTGAAAGCCGCGGGTAGGCAGGGAGAAAGCCATGGCAACCGCAGCGGCCGCAGTGGGTGTCGCAATGCGCAGGGTCACGTCGCACCTGATGAGCAACAATGCGGTCAGTGCGGACAGCGCTGTCTCTTACGTTCCCGACCGCCACATCCAGCGCCGCGTGTTGGCGAGGCTCGTCAGGCGCGGGGTCATCGTCGAGACGGCGCCTGATACTTACTATCTCGACGTGCCAGCCTACGACCGGTGGCGGCGCGGCTTACGGCGCCGGATCGCGCTGATCTTCGGCGGCGCGATGCTCGCCGGAATCGGCGCTGCGCTGCTGGGCTAGGAGACTCGCACCCGTAACGAATTGGCTCCATTTCCCCTTCTGAGGCATTATCTGCGCCCATGAGGACAATCAGGAGCGAGATGTTCGGCGGCTGGTTCATGGCCGGCTTTGAGTGTTCGTCGCATCGGCGGCTCGACGGAGTTCGCCTGGACCTGATCCGGGCAACCGCGCACGATAAGCACGCGCGTTCGGATTACCGCCAGTGCAAGGAGCTCGGCTTCGGCACTGTCCGCGACGGCGTCCGCTGGCATCTCATCGAGAAAGCTCCGGGCAAATACGACTGGTCCAGCTGGCTTCCGATGCTCGAAGCGGCGGAAGACGTCGGCGTGCAGGTCATCTGGGATTTGTTCCACTACGGCTCGCCCGACCATGTGGACCAGGGCGCTCAGGACTTTCCGCAGCGGTTCACCGATTTCGCAGTCGCCGCGCTCGAAGCTCGAGAGTCGATCACTCGCCGGCCGCCTACCATTTGCCCGCTCAACGAAATCAATTTCATGTCGTGGGCGGTGGACGACGGCTATTTCCCGCACGTCGGACCGGACCAGCGCGGCTGGTTCAAGGACCAGCTCGTCACGACGGGCATCGCGGCAGCGCGGGCAATCAAGGAGCGCTGGCCGGATTCGACGATTATCTGGGCCGAGCCGCTGATCCATATCGCCCCCCACAACCGTCGACGCGAAAACGTCCGCGGCGCAAAGCAGAACCTCCAGGGCATGTACGAAGCCTATGATTGGCTCATTGGCTTGGCGCGGCCCGAACTCGGGGGCGATCCGTCGCTCGTCGACGTCGTGGGGTGGAACTTCTACCCGCACAACCAATGGTACTGGCGCGGACCCACGATCCCGATGGGTCACCACGAATATCGCCCGCTCGCCGACATGCTCGTCGAGATGGCCGAGCGCTACAAAAAGCCGATGTGCCTGTCGGAGACGGGCGCCGAAGGCAGCGGAAAACCCTCATGGCTCCATTACGTCTGCAACGAAGTGCGTGAAGCGATGCGCCGCGGCATCGATATGCAGGGCATGTGCTGGTACCCGATCACCGCTTACCCAGGCTGGGACAATTCACGGCACGCGGAGACCGGCCTCTTCTCGACCATCACGTCGGAAGGAACGCGGCATGTCGACGAGCCGCTCCGCGCCGAGTTCGAGCTGCAGCGCGACATATTCGCGAGCATGCGCGAGGACCGACGGCCGCGCCTCGTTCGAGCGCGTTCCTAAACGATCGGGACTGGCTGGGGCTCGTCCGACGGCGTGCCCACATGCGGCCAGCCGTCGCGCCATTCGATCCGATCGATCAGCAGGATGCGGCGGCTGTTGATCTCGTCTTCCTGGGTCTGGCGCGGCCTGTTCACGTCGATCGCGTGATAGATGATCCACGTCTGTCCGGCCTTATCCGTGACGATGCAATTGTGCCCCGGCGCAAGCCAGCGCTCGCTCTTGAACAGCATCAGGCTGTGGGGAACGCCCTTCGCCTGTTCCAGGGTCTCGAACGGACCCGTCGCATTCTTCGAGCGCGCGACCATCACTCCATATTCCGCGTCGGGCCCGCAGCAATTGTCGCCCGAGTAGAAGAGGTAATAGAAATCGTCGTGCCGGATCACCCATGAGGCTTCGACCAGCCTCGGGAAAGCGCCGTTCTTGCCGTTCGGCCAGATGAGCTCGATCGGCTTGCTGCCTTCCGTGAACGCCGTTCGGTCCGCGCTGAGCTCTCGAACCTTGATCGGTTCGAATCCTGAGCCCCAGTAGAGCAGGCGCTTGCCCGACACGGGATCGTCAAAGGCCATCGGATCGATGTTGTGAAAGCCTTTGCCGGCGAGGAACGGCCGCCCGATGTCGACGAACGGTCCCCCAGGTGAATCGGAGATGGCGACGGCAAGCGCGTGATCGGGGCCCTCCCGGCATTGGTCGGGCGTCGCCGAATAATACATGAAGTATTTCGAGCCATCGAAGATCACGCTCGGCGCCCAGAAGTCCTGCGTGGTCTGCGCCCAGCTCGGCTTCTCGGGCAATGCGTCGCCGAGCTGTTCCCAGGAGATGAGGTCTCGGGAACGCGCGACCTGGATGTTGATCCACTGCCCGTCGCGCAGCGTTTGCGTAGCGTAGGCGTAGTAATAGCCATCACTCGCCAGGATCACCGCGGGATCCGGGAAATCGTGGTCGAGCACCGGGTTCAGATAGGTCCGCTCGGGCGCAATGTCGGAACCGGCCGTGCCGGAGCCGGAGAGAACTGAAAAATGGGGATCGTCGGGACTGGATGAAGTACGCATTGATGTGAGGCCGTATCGGGTGTTTGCCCCCTAGGGAAGCGGGGAGTTGTTCCGGAGCCGCTCAAACCCTATGCGGGCGGCTGCCCCAATGAGTCTCTGCGTGCTTTTCCGAACCTTTTTGCTTTGTGTCGCAGGTCTGGCTTGCGCCGCAGCTGCGCCCGCGCCAGCGCCGACCCGGACTGGTAGCTACAATCCGCGCGAGACTTTCGCGCCGTTGGATTTCTACCCGCCGCCTACCGCCTACCGGGCAGCCGACGGGACACCGGGACCGTCTTTTTGGCAGAACCGCGCCGACTACACGATCCACGCCGCGCTCGACCCCGCGACGCACGCGATCAGCGGCACGGTCCAAATTCGTTACACCAACAACAGCCCTGGCCCGCTGAACGTCATTTGGCTGCTCCTCGAGCAGAACCTCTACAAGCCTGAGTCACGCGGCAACCTGTCGCTCGGTGGACGGCCCGGCGTGCTGTCGGAAGTCCCGCTCGGCCTGACGCAGGGCATGATCCTCGACGACGTGCGGGTGACCATTGGAGGCCGCACCGTCGCCGTTCAGCCGATCATCAGCGACACGCGCGGTCAGATCCGGCTTCCCGCGCCGCTTCCGACTGGCGGCAACGCAGTCGTCGACGTTCGCTATCACTACACGGTTCCGAAGGAGCCGTGGGGCGGGCGCACTGGCTGGATGGATAGCAAGAACGGGCCGATCTACTCGATCGCCCAATGGTATCCTCGCGTAGCTGTTTACGACGACCTGCGCGGCTGGGACACGCTGCCGTACCTCCAGCAGGAATTCTATCTCGAGTACGGCGACTTCGATTATTCGGTGACCGTACCCGCGAACTGGATCGTCGCCAGTCCAGGCGAGATTCAAAACCTAGAAGAAGTGCTGACTCCGACGGAGCGGTCGCGCCTCGCCCAGGCGCGGCAGAGCGAGAAGACGGTGATGATCCGCCGCTGGAACGAGCCCGCCGGCCCCTCGACCGGCACGCACACTTGGCATTTTGTAATGCACAACAGCCGAGACGTCGCGTTCGGTGCGTCGCCGGCGTTCAACTGGGACGCGGCGCGAATGAACCTACCGGGGGGACGCACGGGCCTTGCCATGTCGGCCTATCCCGTGGAGGCGAAGAACTGGGACCGGTCGACCGAATATCTGAAGGATTCGGTCGAGCGCTATTCCGCCAAATGGTATCCGTTCCCCTGGCCGAATGCGCTCAATATCGCGGGGCCGGCCGCGGGCATGGAATATCCGGCCATGGCCTTCGACCCGATCGACGCCAACCCGAAGACGTTGTTCGTCGTCACGGCGCACGAGATCGGGCACAGCTGGTTCCCGATGCTCGTCGGCTTCAACGAGCGCCGCAACGCATGGATGGACGAGGGCATCAACACCTTCATCGACGTCTATGAATCCGACGAGTTCAACCACGGTGAGTTCGCGCCCAAGCGTGACAGCGAATATGCACCGAAGGGCCAGAACCCGGTCGACGAGATCCTGCCGATCCTCGCCGACCCGGACGCTCCGCCAATCATGTCGCGCCCGGACACTGTCCTCGAAAAATATCGGCACCCGGTCACCTACTTCAAAACCGCGCTCGGAATGGTGCTGCTGCGCGAGCAGGTCCTTGGGCCGGACCGCTTCGATCCCGCGTTCCGCCGCTTCATTGCAGCGTGGGCGTTCAAGCATCCGACGCCGGCCGATTTCTTCCGCGCCATGGAGAGCGAAGCCGGTGAGGATTTGAGCTGGTTCTGGCGCGGCTGGTTCTACAACAACTGGCAGCTCGATCTGGCTGTCACTGCGATCACGCCGTTCCCGCAGACCGCGGCGTTCAAGGGCGCGCTGGTGACGGTGCAGTCGCTCGACAAGATGGTGATGCCCGTCGCGCTTCGGGTGACCTTCGCCGACGGCACCAGCCGCGACGTCCGACTCCCTGCGGAAACATGGATCCGCCAGGCATCGACGCGCGTGCCGGTCATCTCGAGCTCGCCGATCGTTCGCGCGGTGCTCGATC
>DASUCP010000281.1:0-4083 GCA_036275975.1 Sphingomicrobium sp. | reverse complement strand
GCCGCGGTCGCTCTGTGCCGCGACAACAATATTCCGATCGTCGTGTTCAATATCCGCCAGCCCGGCAACCTCGCGCAGGTGCTGGACGGCAAGGGAATGGCGACGGTCGTCCAGAACGAGGAGTAAACGATGACCACCAGCATCAGCACTGGGGACCTCAGCCGCCGAATGCATGGCGCAGTCGAGGCGCTGAAGCACGAGCTCGCAGGGCTGCGCACCGGCCGCGCTTCGACCGCTTTGCTCGATCCCGTCCATGTCGAGGTCTACGGCGCGAACATGCCGTTGAACCAGGTGGCCACGGTCTCTGTGCCCGAGCCGCGCCTGATTTCGGTGCAGGTATGGGATCGCTCCAACGTTCAGCCAGTCGAGAAGGCGATCCGGTCAGCGGGTCTCGGTCTCAACCCCGTCACCGACGGGCAGATGATCCGCCTGCCGATCCCCGAGCTGACCGAAGAGCGTCGTAAGGAACTTGCCAAGCTCGTCGGCCAATATGCGGAGAAGGCGAAGGTGGCGGTCCGCAACGTCCGCCGCGACGGAATGGACCACCTCAAGCAGGACGAGAAGAAGCACGAGATCAGCGAGGACGAGCGCAAGCGGCTGGAGCATGAGGTGCAGAAGCTGACCGACGACACGATCAAAGAGATCGACGCACTCGCCGAAGCCAAGGAAAAGGAAATCCTCGGTAAGTGAACCCCGCACCCGCCCCCGAGGGCGCAGCCGGACTCGCAGGGGACAGGGTCCCGCGTCACGTCGCGATCATCATGGATGGCAACGGCCGCTGGGCCAAGCAGCGGGGATTGCCCCGCGCTGCTGGCCACAAGGCGGGCGCGGAGGCGGTTCGGCGAGCGCTACAGGCAGCAGCCGATCACGGCGTTGAGGTCCTGACGATCTACGCTTTCTCGTCGGAAAACTGGCGACGAAGCGAAGAGGAGATTTCCGATCTCACGGCACTCATGCGCTTCTATCTCGAGCGTGAGCTCAAAACGCTCGAGAAGGAGCGCGTTCGGCTGAAGCTCATTGGCGATTATTCAGCCTTCGGCCCTGAGCTCGTGGAGCGGCTCGACCGTGCCGTTGAACGGACCGCCGGCAATGACCGTCTGACGCTGGTGATCGCACTCAACTACGGCTCCCGCGCCGAAATCGCCGGAGCTGCCCGCAATCTGGCGACACAGGTTGCCGCGGGCGCGCTGCGTCCCGACGACATCGATGAGCAGAGCATTGCGCGCGAGCTGCAGACGCATGACCTGCCCGAGCTCGACCTGTTGATCCGCACGTCGGGCGAAGTGCGCTTGTCAAATTTTCTCCTGTGGCAGGCGGCTTATGCCGAACTCCTGTTCCTCGATACGCTGTGGCCCGACTTCGACGAGCAGGCATTTGCCGATGCGCTGGATCTATTTGCGGCGCGTGAACGGCGCTTTGGCGGCCGGTGAACGAACTCGTCGTCCGCACGCTGACGGGGTTGATCCTGATCGTCGCGGCGCTCCTCGTGGCGTTCCAGGGCGGCAATTTGTTGGCCGTCGTCGTCGCGGCGATCGCCACCGCGATGTTCTACGAGTGGACGCGCCTCACTCGCGGCTGGGGTGCGCTGTGGTACATCGGTGGCTTCTTCTACGCGCTTCTCCCCGCGCTGGCTCTGCTGTGGATTCGCGAGCGGGCGGGAATCGACCTGTTGCTGTGGGCGTTCATCCTCACATGGTCGACGGACATCGGCGCCTATTTCGCCGGCCGCAAGTTCGGGCGGCGCAAGCTTGCTCCAACCATCAGTCCGGGAAAGACCGTCGAAGGCCTCTTGGGAGGCGTTGTTGCTGCAACGCTTCTTGGCGGCGCGTGGGTTTTCGCGGTGGGATTGGGCAAGGCTCTGCTGTTTTTGGCGCCCATTTTCGCGATTGCGGCTCAGGGCGGTGACTTGTTCGAGAGCAGCATCAAGCGGCGCGCTGGCGTCAAAGACTCGGGGAGCTGGCTTCCTGGACATGGCGGAGTGCTTGACCGGCTCGACGGACTCGTGCCCGCGGCTGTGCTAACCGCCGCGGCCCAGCTACTGGGGCTGACGTGACGCGAAAGATCGCCATCCTCGGCGCGACCGGCTCTATCGGAAAGTCGGTGCTCGACCTTGTCCAACGCTCGCCGGAGCGGTTCGAGGTCGTCGCTGTGACCGCCGCCAGCAACGTGCAGGCGCTCGCCGATATTGCGCGCCGAACGCATGCGAAGCTCGCGGTGATCGCCGACAATTCATGCCTGCCCCAACTCGGGCAATTGCTATCTGGTAGTGGATGCCGTGCCGCCGCGGGCGAAGAGGGGCTGATCGAGGCCGCCGCGGGCGAAGCCGAGTTCGTGATCGCCGCAATCGTCGGATGTGCCGGACTGAAGCCGACAATGGCAGCGGTCGAAGCCGGGAAGACCGTCGCGATCGCCAACAAGGAAGCGCTCGTCACGGCGGGCAGGCTGATGATCGGCGCTGCTCGGGCAAGCGACGCCACGCTTCTCCCGGTCGACAGCGAGCATAATGCGATTTTCCAATGTCTTGCCGGCAGTCGTCGGGAGGATGTCTCAAGACTGGTCCTTACAGCCAGCGGCGGTCCGTTCCGAACGGCTTCGGCCGACTTCATCGATGCAGCCACGCCCGAGCAGGCTGTCGCGCATCCGAACTGGTCGATGGGTGCCAAGATCTCTGTCGATTCGGCAACGCTGATGAACAAGGGCCTCGAACTCATCGAGGCACACTACCTGTTCGATCTGCCATCCAGCCGGATCGACGTGCTCATCCATCCTCAGTCGGTGATCCATTCGATGGTGGAGTTCGTGGACGGTTCAGTGCTTGCACAGCTCGGAAGCCCGGACATGCGGATTCCCATCGCTTATGCACTGGCGTGGCCGGAGCGGATCGAGACGCCTGCTCAAAAGCTCGACCTGGCGAGCATCGCGCGCCTGGATTTCGAGAAGCCGGACCTCGAGCGCTTTCCAGCGCTTCGCCTCGCGCGCTCTGCACTCGAAAGTGGAGGGGCCGCACCCATTGTCCTGAATGCAGCGAACGAAATTGCCGTCGCAAGCTTCCTCGCCGGCCGAATTCGCTTCAACGAAATCGTGCGGCTGGTAAGCTGGGCGCTCGACAGCGACCACTCCGGAGCACCAAATTCCATTGCCGAGGTGCTGGAAATCGATCGGCGAACGCGACAGCAGGTGGATGATGAAGTGAAGGCGAGCTGCGACCGATGATGCCGCACCCGCCAGTCTGGCTGGTCCTGCTCGCATTCCTGTGCACTCTGGGCCCGCTCGTCTTCTTCCATGAGTTCGGTCACTATTTTGTCGCACGGCTGCTCAAGATCCCGGCCGAAACTTTCTCCGTCGGCTTCGGACGCGAGCTCGTGGGGTGGACGGACAGGCAGGGCACAAGGTGGAAAATCGCATGGCTGCCGCTTGGCGGCTATGTGAAGTTCGTCGGCGACATGAACGCCGCGAGTGAATCGGCGGAGCTCGAGAAAATCCCGCCGCACCTTCGCGACCGCGCTTTCCAGTTGCGGCCCGTTTGGCAGCGGTTCCTGGTTGTCCTCGCCGGGCCCATGGCCAACTTCCTCCTGGCCATCATCATCTTCGCGGCCTTCTTCTCGCTCGTGGGCACTCCGCAGACGAACGTCGTCGGAGCTATCAAACCGGGCTCAGCCGCGGCCGAGGCGGGCATCCGGCCGGGCGATCGAATCCTCTCGATCGCGGGAGTTTCCACATCGACGTTCGGGGAGATTGCGACGGCTGTCGCGCTGCGTCCCGGTGAGACCGTGCGGGTCGAGGTAGAGCGGGGCACAGCGGTCAGCGACGTAGATGTTCATCTGGGGATCCAGTACGTTCAGGATCCCACGGGTGCGAAGTTTCGGGCGGGCCTGCTGGGCGTCTTCTCGACGACGCAACTGCGCGGCCCGGTATCGGTCATCAGGGCCGTGCCGATGGCAGTCGAATATACCGCCGGCATGACGGAATCGATCTGGGACGGTCTCGTCCAGTTGGTGCGTGGGCAGGTCTCTCCGAAGCAGCTCGGCGGTCCGATCAAGATCGCTCGGATCGCCGGACAGGGAGCGTCGCTCGGCGCACTGC